>NZ_JBGVBR010000073.1:0-11058 GCF_045225735.1 Succinimonas sp.
TCATCAAGATAATTCCCGATATTCTGATAGCCGTAGTAGATCCGGTATTTCTTAATGCAGAGTCCGTCCAGATACCTTCCGGAAAAGAATCCCTCATCGTAGTGCAGATCTTCCATGTCAATAGAGCTAAAACCGGTGTTGAGAATTTCCACGGCTTTGATACCCATAAGCTCGGCTTCGGTTCTTACCACTTTTTCAGACTTGAAAATGCCGGCGATGGTGTCCATGATGCCGGGAATTTCCCTTAAGAAGACCTCAAAGGTGAGACCTGAGCACAGCGCCGTCAAAATGATTATCTGAAAAACCTTTGCCGCCATTCCGGGAGAGGCTCTGTCAGGCATGTCAGCGGACAGAACGCCGGCATCCGATCCCGCAGAGTAATCAGCATCAGGATTATTCTGACAGGCCTGAGCCTTGTTTGCGGAACCCCTCTTAAGGCGGTAAATCCCCCAGAAAGCGCAGATCAGGATTACAGAGATGATCACCAGCCAATGAAAACCGATATCCGGGAAGGGAATACAGTCAGACAGGAGCCAGAGCAGGAGCACGACGTTTGCCAGAATCAGCGCGCCGCGAACGATATAGAAGATGACATCATTCATGAATATGTTCAGTATGATGGTCAGTATTTTCATAGCAAAGTCCTCTGTGTCGCTGACGGTTTATTTCACTGCTGCATCTGTGATTTTTCGTTCTGGTCTTCCGGTTTCCTGCCTGCCGCCCTCTTGCGATAACCCGGCGCGTCAAGTCAATTATGCCCGAAGAAAATCACCCTGTTATTTTGGGCCATGGCTGAGCATTCTCCCCTTAATCCCGGCCTCGGAAGACCTTCCATCCGGCGATCTCCCAAATCTCCTGTGTCCCCTGTCTCCGACTCTCTTTTATGCGGGAGATCCGAAGAGATTCCGAAATCCGAAAAGGTTCCGGAAAGTCCTGCTCCCTTAATCATAAAACAGCAGGCACCTCCTTCCGGAAAATAAAAGTGCGGCATGAGGGGTGCTTTGATCTCGTTTATCTCACTCCCCGTTCGCCACCTCACTCCCGGCGGGCATACGGCAAGTCTCGGACATGGAAGCCAGCGCGACCGAGGCGGCAAGCACAGTCAATACCGGCGGAACAAAGGTTAAGGTTCCGGGGAATATCACCCGAACCTGCGCCCCATAATGAATGAAGTCAAAGTTTCCTCCCTGCCCATTGAGATTCCCGGCTTTCCCCGCTTCCCCGTCTGAAATCAGCATCTCAGACATTTTTCGGAAGAATGGCGCCGGAGTATTGATATCACCGCCTTTTCTGTTATGCTTTACTTTAAATGTAAGGTACAAGGAACAAAATCAAATGATCTTTCCTGAGATACGCGTGCCCATTCCGGACATCGGCGGCTTCACCATAAGCAGGGGCAATGTAAAATACTGCTACGTCTATGTCGGAGACCGGGTGCCTTCGGGGAAGGACGGGAAGACGATGCACCCGAAGTCCAGGTGCATTGGCCGGATTGAGACATCAGAGGACGGCCAGTCTGAACTGATGCCAAATACCGCATACTATGAACTTACCGGGCAGGCTCTTCCTGAGTTGGCGGTGACGGAAGGAGCAGGCAGAAAGCCACGGCGCAGGAAGCCGGAAAATTCTGCCGAAATGAAACCGGACTCGGAAATTGCCATGGGGTACGGCATAGCCATCATGCTCCTGTCAGCAGAACTGGAATTAACCGGCGCTCTTCTTAAGGCTTTTGGAGATACCCTGGGAAAGCGAATTTTATGTCTGGCTGCCTTCCTCTGCGAAGACATGCGGTCCTCATTTGACGGTCTGGATGAATTTATTGCCGCCCGTCTGTCAGGAACTGATTTTGATGTTGCTTTTGATCGCCGGGAGGCCGGTCAGGCGCTGGCTGATATCACACCGGAAAAAGCCGGTGAGTTTTATACCTTATGGAATAAAGCTCATCCGGCTGAAAAGGAAATATTCTATGATGTAACTTCCTTTTCAGCATATTCAGGCAATATCATAAGAGCGCACTATGGTTATAACCGGGATCACGATGATTTGCCTCAGATCAATCAGGGATTATTCTGTGACCGGGAAACGGGATTGCCCCTTTTTATGTGTTCCTACGATGGTTCGTTAAATGATAAATCAAATTTCAATAATGCTTTGAAACGGGCTCAGGAGCACGGGGCAGTAATTGGCAGAGACCGCAGGAAGATCTGCATTGTTACTGACGGAGGCTTCAGCAGCGCTGATGCTGACTGGAGTCACTACACTGGCTATGATGTGATCATTGGAGTCTCCGCTGATTGCCGAAAGGACGTAAGAGAAGCCTACAAAGCCTGGACAAAAGGACTTACGGAAAGCGCGCGCGCCGACTCATGGGAGATGGATGAAAACTGCTATATATCCGCTGCGATCCCGTTCAGACTTGGAAATCTGGATGGCGAACTTATGATGTACCGGGATTTGCATTTGGAATACGATAAAAGGAAACAGCTATCCCGGATCAGAGACAGCAAAAGAAGAGAACTTGAGGAAACGCATGCAGCGCCTGAAAAGAATTTTCAAAAATGGGCTGAAAGTTTTGCTCCGTATTTCAAAGTCAGTAAAGATCCCGGACGAAAAGGCTTTATTTATGAAGAGGACAAGGAAGCCTTTAGGGAAAAATGCGCATTATGCGGAAAGGTAACGATTTTTGCACGAAGGAATTATATAAAAATCACCCCGCGGGAAACGCTGAAAATATACCGTTCCATAGAGTCAGCTGAAGATTGCTTTGATACCGCTGAAAACGGGTTAAGCGACAAACGGCTTCATGTTCCCGGAGACAGACAGCGAGACGGCAAGCTTTTTGTTATGTTTGTTGCCCTTATCTTAAAAAGAGTTTTCACGAGAAGGCTTGAACAGTATCTTAAAGAAAAATCATTATCAGCAGCAATTAAAGAACTTGAAGGAATTAAGTTTTACAAAGCAAAAGACGGCTGGCGTTTGAAGGATTCGATAACACAAACTCAGCGAGAAATTCTTGAGCACCTCAATCTCAAACACCTTAATCTCAAATTGAGAGAAGATGCTCAGTTTAATACGAATAAGCTGAAACAGAGGGTAAGAAAGGGACGCCAGACAAAATTGTCAGTCCCTGCCAGCGAGGCACCATAGAGCAAGTATTCCCAGGCCCGGCAAATATTCCCAGGCGCTGTCTGACATTGGCTTTCGTGCTGTACATTATGCCCCGCAATTTCTGGAAAATAATAATTAAGAAGGGAAGCCGCCTTCGGCTGCTTCCTGTTAATGATTAAAGGGGCTCCGCCCCTTTACCCCGAAAACTGCCTCGTATTGGCGGCAACTAAAATGTCTGGCCGCCTCTTAAGGCCGGAATAAGGGGATAGCAGCCTGACGCATACGCCTCCGGCATGGATGAAAGAAAGCCCTGCTGAGGAGCTTGGTGATAAGGAAGAGGAAGGAGACAGCACCGGTAATGCCGGCAATATGGCTGGTTCTGAAACAGAATTCAGGAGGCCCCGTGCCAGAACACTCCGGAGCCGTATTGAAAGGCGCTCTCCAAAACGCGGCGATAACGGCTTCAGCAGCGGATACAATAATGCCGCCCGGCTTTCGGACGGCATCTTTTGTCTCAATCCCGCAAACTCGGCTCGGCTTTTTCTTTATTTGTCAGTGATTTCACTTTTCAGAAGATCTCGCAGGTCCTCAAGAGCGCTGATGTTTGTTTGCGTTTTTTCCCGGCATTCCACCAGACGTCCGCTGTCCTCCCGCGCCTGGAAGGCCATGTTCCGGCAGGGGGCAGTGAGCAGCTTTGAAACCTCCGAGACCATGCGGCTGATATTGCTCTTAAGCTGGTCGGAAATGTTCATGCACATGTAGCGGCACTTGTTTTCCAGCTCGGTTCTAGCCTGGGTTTCCGCCTGGAGCCGGGCCTGTTCCTGCCGGTTTCTGATCTCGGCCACTTTCCGGGGATCATATCCGCTCCGATTCCCGCTGGCAAACAGCGTTGCCAGCACTCCCAGCACTCCCACCACCGCCAGAACGGGCCCGGCATAGGGAACCAGAACCTTAAGCCCCAGGGACGGCAGAATCGTCTTCAGCGCAGTTGCGGCCAGAGAGGCGTTTACCAAAGCATCTGTGGTATTCCGGCTCCTGTCCCCGCTGGTCGGGGCCGGCAGATTTTCTGAAAACTCGCTGTCATAAGCGCCATTCTTGTCGGAAAGGCATTTTTCCAGCGCCTGAAGCACCTCCTGACTGTCCGCAGAAGAACACCGCACCACCATGTTTTCAGCGGGGGCGGCTTCACCGAGAGCCATTCCGAAATCCTGGGCATTGTCATTAAGGATAACCTTCATGTTTCCCAGAAGATCCCGGAGTTGTTCCCGGATAAGAGTGATGCTTTCCGCCACTGCCCGGTTCACCTCATTCCTTGCTCCCCCGGCATCGTTACGCATGGCCCAGATGGTTCCGGGAAGAGTGGCGGCCAGGCCCTGCATCCGGCGGTCGATATAGGAGTTAATGTCCGAGCGGAGGCATTTTTCCTGCTCCCGCACCAAATCAAGATAGTTCTTTATCTTGTCCTCGGATACGGTATGCTGCATGATGCCGTCAATAGCAGCCAGGATCTTGCCTGACTCATTGATAATCTGGGCGATCATGGTACACCAGAGACGGCCTCTCCCGGAGTTTTTAAGCTCCTGAGTAATAACCTGCACCAGCTCGTCCATATTGCTCATTTCATAAAGCTTCGGCTTGTTTTCCACACGCCCTCTTCTGGCCCGGAGCGCATTTACGGTAACAATGTCAAACTTATTCCGGAGTCCCACCTCATTCAGGTTCTGGCCGATCTTGAGCTTGATTTCGTCAATGCTGGTATCCCCGGGCTTGTTCAGACTGCCGCTCTTGTCATTGAGAACAATAATCACCTTTTTGTCGCTGTCGTGGATTTCCTTGATTCTCGTGTAATTCTGGGCCAGATCGTGAGAACCGGTATTGCTCATCACAAAAATCACCACATCGGCCTTTCTGAGATGCTCCTGGGTGATCTGCTCGTGCTCAATGGGAGCTCCCACGCCCGGAGTATCGGCAATGCGATAGCCGTTAAAGGAGTGGTACTGCACCTTGTCCGTGGTGGGCTTGTCATTCACCTCCGCCTCATCCCGTCCGATAAGCTCATTGATGATGCTGCTCTTTCCGGCGTTGTAAATGCCGTAAACCATGATCTCCGGCTGATTCTGAGCCACCTTTTCAGCTACGAAGCTTTTAATAAAGCCGATGGAGGAAGCAAGCTCCGGAGCCTTTTGTGCATAGGGTTCCGCCGTCTTCGCAATGTCAAGGGCGAGGCGCGTAATCTCCTTTCCGTAATCCGTCAGTTTTTCAGACATAGTTATCTCCTGTTCATTAGTCAGTCATGTTCATAGCAAGGGCTTGCGGAATTACCGGAAACACCCGGCTGTTACCGTTATTCCGGTTTCCGCTGCCTGCCGGAAAATCCGCCCTCTGATAATCATTCTCTGGCAAAGGCCACAAGGAACAGCTTTTCCAGCTTTAAAATAATCTCCCGAACCGAAGGCCGGGGCTTTCCGTCCCCCGGATCCTCCGGATAACGCCGGTTAACCTCCGCGGCAATCTCCCCGGCGGTAATTCTCCCGGTGCAGAGCACCAGGGTGTCCCTCTCCCGGTCGGTAAGCTCATGCCCCAGAACCATGGTGCGATCCGGCCCCTGATACTCGGCATAGCTGTTAAGCCCGATGACCCTGATGGGCCGCGAGCTCTCAAAGGGTTCTGAAAGCTCGTCTGAGGTTATCACCTCATTGTCCGCCCGGAGATGGTACCAGGCATAAACCTCCGGTGCGGCTTTAAGAGCCTCCTGCCAGTAGCCGGAGACCAGATCCGTGAAACCGCAGGAGTCAATCCACTGCCGCATCCGTTCCTCGGGAATCATGCGGTTTCGAAGCATGTTCACCATGACCTCGTTAAATTTCCGGCGCATCCGCTGCACGCAGGCATTGATCCCCCAGACATCAAATTCGGCGTTTTCCGTCTGGGGAAAGTCATCCACTGTGGTAATGAAATCCGGATCCGCGATCCTGATGCCGTAGGATGCCGCATTTCTGGTAAGCTCAGTCTCGGGAAGGGGCCAGTAGCTCACCACTCCGAGCTCCAGAACCCCTTGCCCAAGAATCAGAATTTCCTCCCCGAATTTAAGATCCTCCTCAAATACCTCCCCGGAAAACAGCGCCCCGCCCACAATGATGTTCCCGAATAACTGCGGAATCCCCGCATCCCGGCATCGCGCCACCACCTCCCTGATATCATCGGGAGTGATGTTCTTCCGGTAGGCCTTTAATACATCTGCGGTTCCGGCTTCGATGCCCAGCTGAATGCGGCTGCACCCCGCCTCCGCGAGATCCCGTATCATTTCAGGACAGCGCCGGAGCATCCCCGCATGAGCCTCGCAGAACCAGAAAAAGCTATACGTCTTCCGAAGCTCCTTAAGCCCCGCGCAGATCTCCTTTACCCGATCCGGCTTCAGGGTAAAGGTATCATCTGTAAAAAGGATCCGCCTCTTCTGCTCCGGGGGCATCTTCTTAAGACAGAGCTCTATTTCCTGAAGTACGTTATCCACAGAACGATACCTGACGGCCTTGGCTCCGGCCCCCTCATGACAGAAGGCGCAGCGAAATGGACAGCCCCGTCCGGTTATAATGGAAATTTCTGACCAGTCCTGCCGGGGGATGAGATAACAGTCCTCATCTATAAAGGGAATGGCATCCAAATTGCGGATAACTCCCCGGAGAGGGTTTTTGTGAAACACCCCGTCTTCATCCAGATAGGCAATGCCCTTAATCTCCTCAAGAGAATCCGCGCCATCCAGAAAATAGTTCAAAAGCTCCATCACGGTGAGCTCGCCTTCATAGAAGGCAATGGCATCGCATCCGGATTGTCTGAGAAAATCCTCCCCAAGGCTGGTGGCCTGGGGGCCCCCCAGGATCACCGGAATACCGTACCGCTCTTTCACATAACGAGTAAGCCAGATATTCTCGGTAACATTGGCATAGTCGCAGTAAAGACCGAGGATTTCTACCTGCTTCCTGAGACAGAGGTTATCCACAATGATCCGGCCCTGATGCAAAGTTCCAGCAAAGCCCTGCCCGGTATAGCCATTGGCATTCACCCAGGCTGACAGAATATAGATCCCCAGAAATCCGCCATAGGAGGGAATATAGTCCAGATATTTCCGGTGCACATTCAGAAATACGATGTCCCGCATCATGTCGCGTACCATGGCCCCGGAAAAGCAGTTCCCGCCGTCTCCGGGGCCGGCGGGATCATTCCCGAAGTCAGCGGTCTCTTTTTGCATTCATGGTCTCCAGCCGGGAAAGAAGTGATTTTCCGGCTCTGATGCATTCCCGGATTTCCCGCTTTTTCCGCACCAGGCGTTCCCTGAGGAGGCTGAGGCCGGTGGTTTTGAGATAACGAATAAGCTCCCTTCTGGTCTCGCAGGAGGGAGTTTTGCGGTTCAGGTCGCCAAAGCTGTTCATGGCATTGAAGGCGCAGCCGCCGTGGCAGAGATCCCAGACCGGGCAGCCCTGGCAGTCATGGGTTTTAAGGTAGCTGTCCCGCTGCCGCATGAGCTCCGCCGTATCGCTAAAGTAAAGCTCGCTTACCGTGCGGTTACGGAGACTTCCGTAGGCGTAGGACAGAGCGCTGCTGTCCCGGCCGCAGTACCCCATAAGGCCGTCGGCATAAAGACTGATAATCCCCCTGGCGCAGGCCCCGCTGTAGGAGCACTCATTTACCGGACAGCCGGTGATAATGGCATCCAGAATACCGTTCAGGGGATCTATTACCACGTCGGCATCAGCTGTCATGCTTTTTTCAAAAAGGTCCTGAAGCACCCGGACATAATTGCTGTCCACAGCCGCGGTATCCCGTCCCGCAGATCTCCCGCAGGCAATCAGAGGATTTATCCTGGCGGAAACCCCGGCTTCCCGGATAAAGCTGAAGAGCTTTGCAGTATCCGGGGGATTTTCGGTGTTAATGACCAGAAGAATCCCGCCGCAGAGACCGGCATCACTAAGAGCCTTTACCCCCTGAAGCACCCGGTCAAAGGTCGGAGAGCCGTCCAAAGCCGGTCTCTGGGCATCGTGCAATTCCCGGTAGCCGTCCATGGAAACTCCCACCCGCACGTTATACCTCTTAAAGAGTTCCAGAAAGCTCTCATTGATAAGGTAACCATTGCTCTGCATGGCAAAGCTTACCTCGTACCCGGAAAGCCGTTCCTTTGCATAGGCCATGCTGCGCTCGAGACGCTCCCGGCCCCAGAGACAGGGCTCTCCGCCGTGCCAGAGAAAGGTTACCTCCCGATGGCCGATTCTGTTAAGAAGCTCCGGAAGCTCATCCGCAAGTTTCCGGAACAGGGCTTCATCAAGAAACGCCGGCTCCCGCTCCCCCTCGCTGCAGTACACGCATCGGAAATTGCAGGCAGTGGTGGTTTTAACAACGATATTCATACCCTGCGTTACCTCCGATTTCCTCTTCCGGACAGATCCTCATCCTGACAGGCATCGCGCTTAATCGTCTGCCACCTTTTTGCTAATGCCTTCCAGGCTGGAGGATAGCGCCTTGGCCTTGTTTCTTATTTCGGCAATGAACCTTTCCTGAGTCCTGAAAAAGTTATTGGCGATGTTATCCAGATTTTCCCGGACGGTATCCTGCACATAGCTTTTCACCTGCGGGAGCACTTCGTCCAGCACATCCTCGATATTGGTGCCGCTGGCTATTTTTTCTACCTTAGTGCGTTGTTCGTAATACACGGCGCTGAAGGTTTTGCCAAACCAGGACTGCACATGCTCGATGATGCCCCGGGGATCCCGTGTTCCCACCACGGCCTCCACATACTGATGCTCCACCTCGGTATAGCGCTGGCTGACTCCGGAGGAATGAATTCCCGCAGAACCGGCAGAAAGAGTAATCCCCTGCATGACGTTAAGATTCTGCCCGATGATATCGCCGATGGCCCGGCCGATAACCTTTTTCATTTCCCGGGAGGTAATCTCCATCAGCATGCCGGAGATTTCATTTCCGGAAATGCTGCGGCCCCGGGATACCTCGGCGCTGAGATCCACCAGCTCCTTCTCCATGGCAGATTTCACCACGGAAAGAATATTCTGAGTCAGGAGGCGGGTTTTGTTCCCGATCTCCTTCTTGAAACCATCAATGTTCTTTTGCGCCTTATCCAGACTGGCCAGCACCGCGGCGATGCCCCCGAAATCCTCCGTGCCGTTCCGGACATCGGCAACGAACTTGCCGAAGGCTTCCCGGGGCCGCTTCTTCTTAAGCTCGATAATGTTCTTTGCGGCCTTTTCGGAGATTCTGTCCATGAGAAGATCCAAGTGGCTCTCCCGGAATTTCCTGGCGTCCCCGTTTTTAACGGCATCCTTGGCGAGACCGGTAGAAATGCTGATGGCCCGGTATTTGGAGGAATCCAGATCCGGGTACTGCTTCCGGAGTCTCTGGCACATGTCGTCCTCCTGCATTTTGCGGGTTTTATCATCCTTGGGGCGGGTTTCGCTGACAATGTTGCCGTCATCATCCACGTCCTCATCGAAAAAATCAGACTTGGTAATAACCACCAGGGCTTCCTGATTGGAGGCGTTCAGGAATTTCATGTACTTCATGTCCTCGGTGAGTCCCGGTTCGGAGGAATTGATGAGAAAAATGCAGAGATCCACATAGTTCAGGTATTCCTTTACCATCTCATCCATTTTCCGGAAGTCATCGGCCGTTCCCAGGGAACCGGTGCCCGGGGAATCAAACCATCTTAAGCCGCTCAGGGTGAAATACTGAATATCTCCGGTGGTATCGGTAACCCCTTCGCAGAACCATCTGCGGCCTTCGCTGTCCTTCTCGGTCATGCCGCCGGTTTTTCTGGCCTGCTCCTGACTGCTGAATTCGGTTACCGGAAGATGCTTGTAACGGTTGTCAAAGGGAGCGCTAAGGAATTCCCGTCCGGCCAGAAAATTTCCCAGAGTGCTTTTCCCGGCCTTAACGGCGCCGAATACCATGGTGGCCAGATACTTCTGATGCTCGATCATGAATTTCTTGCCGCTGCGGTTCTTTTCAAAAGCCATCTGCCAGCTGGCCACGGCGCTGGCGATTTCAGCCAGGGTAACGTTCAGGGCTTCGTCCACGGCAGTCATCTGGCCGCTCTTTTTAAATCTGACTGAAAGAGCGGCGCACTCATCGCTGAACTGCCGGATCCGCTTAACAATGTCTCCGTCCATCTGGTTCAGAGTCTGCTCGAAAGCGGTCAGCTCCTGACCGGCCCGGTCAAGGGCGCTGATAAACCCATCGGCCTTGCTGACTATATAACTGTTTTCCTGCTTAGATTCCTGAGAGGCTTCCTGCATGTTTTTTTTCCCTGAAAACTGTCCTTGCCTGACAAATATCACCTGATCCCCAAGCTCCCTCGGCCTTAGGTTTCATCTCTTTGCCGTACCTCATTTCCGCCTTCTGTTACCGCATCCTGCAACTGAATGGGCTCCCTTGCGCAAAAACGGGCTTCATTGCGGAGAAGTTTATTAACGCCCTTTGCCGCCTTTACCCGAAAACACGTATTTAACGGCGCTTACAAAGTTCCTGGCAGCATCGGCAAGCACATCAAGCTTCTTCGGGGGCTCTGCAGCGGCGGCATCATCTTCGGGAACATTACCGCCGGCGGCTCTCCTTTCGTCATCATCCTCAAACAGGCGCGCATTGCTCGGGCTCTTTAACTGCCACCACTCAGGGTCAAGATCCTGCGAATATAACCTGGGCATTTTCAGTCCCGTTTCTGCGTCATCAGCATCATCTTCAGTAACATTATCGCCGGCGTGGTTCTCTTCCGCGTCATCCTCAAACAGGTGCGCATTGCTCTGGGTCTTGAACTGATACCATTCAGGTTCCAGGTCGCTGCTTGCTAACTTAGGCATTTTAAGTCCCATTTTACTTTCTCCCGCAATAAACAAATAAGAGGCCAAATAACAGGCCAAGCATCTAAATAAGGCTGCTTAATAGCAGTAT
>NZ_JBGVBR010000074.1:0-12881 GCF_045225735.1 Succinimonas sp.
AGCTTTGCCCTGCCTTATTATCAGGAAAATCTCTCCGAAGAGCCGGAAACCGGCCGTATCAGCATTTACGCTCTGGGCCGGGACTACCATAAAACCCTCCGGAAAAAGCTGGATCTTATCGGAAAACACCTGAAAACCCTGGTTCCCGGCTGTAACACCCGGGCCATCACGGACAGCGCTCCCTTTTACGAACAGTTTTTTGCGGAAATGACCGGTATAGCTGTCCGGGGCAGAAACAATCTGGTCAGAGTAAATCAGGGGGGCTCCTGGGTCTTTCTGGGGGAGCTCCTCACGGATATCTCCGGGGCTGTTTCTGAGAGCCGCACCTTCTCCGCGGGAGAACAGCCCCCCGCCCCCTGTCCCCCGGGCTGCCGGCTCTGCCAGACCCGCTGTCCCGGCGGAGCCTTCACCCCTCAGGGCTTTAAAATCGAGCGCTGCCTCTCCTATCTCACTATTGAAAACCCCGGGGAAATTCCTCCGGAAATGATCCCGGCCCTAGGTAACCGCATCTATGGGTGCGATGAATGCCAGCTTGCCTGTCAGGAAAACCGGAAGCTCCTCCGCCGTCCTCCGGCGCCGGATCCTGATTTTAAATGCCGTTACTCCCGGGAGCTTCTCAGTATATCCGCCCTTCTGGATCTCACGGAGGAGGAGTTTCTCCGGATCTTCGCCGGGAGTCCGGTTTATCGCATCGGCTATCAGGCCTTTATGAGAAATGTGTTTGCCGCTGCCGCCAATGCTCCCGGGAACCCGGAAATCCTAAGGAAGCTTAAGGCCCCGCGGGATACCGCTTATCCTATTACCCTCCGGGAGGCCGTCCGGGCTCAGTCCGCCAAGATTTCCAAGAACGGGGAAGCCTGATTTTGCCGAGGCATTTGCCCGGCGCCGGAAGTCTGTACCGGACTTCCGGCTTAAAAAACGCGCTCCTGTAACAATTACATCCGACGGTTATTCCCCGTGGTTAAAAAACGAATTTTGCTCACAATTTAACATAGTAAATGCCGGTTTTTTGCGAGAAACGGCTTAACTGAAATCGCAAAAATTTATAATAGGTCTGAAATCGCTGCATAGTTCGAAAAGAGCGAAGGAGACTAAGATGATTGCACTGGGCGTAGATATTGGAGGCTCCGGAATCAAGGGAGCCAAGGTAAACACGGAAACCGGAGAGCTTTTATCAGAAAGAATCCGCATTGCCACCCCGCAGCCGGCCACCCCGGAAGCCGTGGCGGCAACCCTGAAGGAGCTGGCTGCCCAGTTCACGGACTATGAGGCCATCGGCTGCGGCTTCCCGGCCACGGTGCATCACGGCATCTGCTTCACCGCCGCCAATATCGATCAGACCTGGATTAACACCCCGGTGGAGAAGCTCTTTACCGAAACTCTGGGGCACCCGGTTTTTGTCATCAACGATGCTGACGCCGCCGGCATCGCGGAAATGAAATTCGGCATCGGGAAGGATCATCAGACGGGAATCGTCATGATGATCACCGTAGGCACCGGTCTCGGCTCGGCCATCTTCGTAAACGGGGCGCTCATGCCCAATACCGAACTCGGCCATCTCATTCTTTCTGATGACATCGCCGAGCATTACTGCTCTGACGCCGCCAGACAAAGGCAGGATCTGGGCTGGAACAAGTGGGGCAAGAGATTCAACCGCTATCTCCAGAGACTCCAGTTCCTGTTCAATCCGGATCTCATTATTCTGGGCGGCGGCGCTTCCAAGAGCTTCAGCAAGTTTCAGGAAAAGATCCGGGTGAGAACCCCGGTAGTGCCCGCCACCACGCTGAACCTTGCCGGCATTATCGGCGCTGCGGTATATGCGGCCGGCGAGACCAATGCCGGACACGCCCCCAATATCACCGAGGCCGAGGAATACATCAAGAACATGCTGGAGGCCGAAGCCAAGCATGAAAAGAAGAAAAAGCAGGCGGTAACTCCTGCGGAAGATGCCGATGAAGACTGGCAGCAGCTTTAACGGAATAACTGACAGAAAAGCAGACATAACAGGCTGCCTAAGTTCCGGCCGGAATCTGATAAGGAAAACTCACCACGGATGCGCGGGATCCGTGTAACTGAATAACAAGGTAAAACAGCAATGCCAAAAATTGAAGAAGTCCATAATTATTATGAAAAACTGGTACGGGACTACATTAATGCCCTGGAGCTGGCCCAGACCCGGGACACCGACTATCTGACGGATCTTTTCTGCATGACCCTGAACCGGCTCCCGGCTCTTTATGTCCGCTATGACGTGGACATGCTTTACTTTACCTCTGATGAAAAGCGGCAGGAGATGGATGACATGGTGATCCGGGCGGTAACCGATTCCATTGCCTGGCTGGACGAAGCCATCCACAAGAGGGAGGTGTACGACAAGAAGGGAGAAGACGTGGTGGTCGTTAAAAAGGTGCAGCGGGAAACCTACGAGCCTCTGGGGCAGCAGACCGTGGCCAATCTTCTGGCCAGCGAGGAAGCTCTGGCTATTCAGGACGAATAAAAGCCGCCTCTATCAGGCATTAAGGCGGAGCCGCGGGAATTCTTCCCTGCCGGTTCCGCCTGTTCTTTTTTCGGAAAGCCTGCCTGTTTTTCATCAGAGTCATTCCCGGCCCCTTGCAAAAGTTACCCCCTGACCCCGAAATCCACGTAGGGAATGCCGAGACCGCCGTTCCATAAAATCCCCTCCATGCGGCTTTGGTCATAGAGAGGCTCCAAAGCCCGCACAATCAGGCTGATCTTCCCGGTATCGCTGTTACTGCTTATCTGAAAACAGTACACCGCCCGCACCTTGCTCACGCTCTGGTTGGGCCAGAGCCGCTCGTCATAGTAAAAATAAACGGCAGGAAAGCTTCGGCCGTCCATAAGAGAAAGCCGGAACCGAAGATGCTTTTTAAATACCGTCTGGGGACTCATATAGAATACCCCGTCAAAAACAGGGTTGGGGAAGCCCTCCCCCCAGGGCTGATCATAAACCAGCGTCCGGACAAAGCTGGGGATAAAGTAGGAGCCCGGAAGCTCGCCGTCGCTCTCAATGGTCTCCTCGGAGGAACCGGTTTTGAGATGAGCGCGGACGATTTCCTGAAATTTCTCCCGGAATACAGGAATGCCTTCCTGCCGCAGAGTCAGTCCCGCCGCCCTGGCATGGCCTCCGTACTTAAGCACTACCTCCGGCAGCAGGCCGTGAAGGCATTCCAGAGCCGCATGCATGCTGAAGCCCTCCACGGATCTGCAGGAACCCACCGCGGTATGCTCCTCTATGCCCGCTGCCAGCACAATCACCGGCACCCGATAGCGATCCTTGAGCTTGGCGGCAATGATTCCCGAGATCCCGGCATGAAAATCCGGACTGAATATCACAATCCCGTCTGAAATCCTGCCGGGAACAGATCCCCGGGTTCCGGCAACGATGCTGCCGGGAGGCGTCTGAATAAGCTGCTCCGCCGTAAGCATCATCTCGTTTTCAATTTCCCGGCGGCGGATATTGAAATTGTAAAGAATGCTGGCGTCTCTCTTGGCGGTAAAGGGATCCCGGGCCGTAAGACAGTCCACGCCGTAGGTCATGTCGTCAATTCTGCCGGCGGCATTGAGCTTGGGACTCAGAGAAAAGGAAATGTCCGAGCTGGTAAAGTTAACCGCGGGAACCCCGGAAAGCCGCACCAGCTCTTCAATGCCGCAGGCAGCGCTGTGCTTTCTGATAAGACCGATGCCGTACTGCACCATAATGCGGTTGTTGTAGTCCAGCGGTACCACGTCCGCTACCGTCCCCAGAGCCACCAGATCCAGATAGTCCTGCATGCGGGGCTCCGGAATGCCCTTTTTCTGAAACCATCCCTGTTCCCGGAGAAAGGAGCGGGTTTTGGAGAGCACGTAAAAGATCACCCCCACTCCGGCAATATTCTTGGAGCGGAAGGGGCAGTCAGGTCTCTTGGGATCCACCACCGCCTCGGCCTCCGGAAGCTTTTCCCCGGGAATATGATGGTCGGTGATCACTACCAGGAGTCCCAGATCCCGGGCCCTGCTCACGGCCTCATGGGCGGAAACACCGTTATCCACCGTGATAATAAGGCTTACACCATCTTCAGCGGCCTTGTCCGCCATGGCCGTGTTAAAGCCGTAACCATCGTCCTGTCTTTTCGGGATATAGAAGTCCGCCTTTTCAAACCTCACGTCCTGAAAAAATCTCATAGCCAGAGCGGTGGCGCTGGCCCCGTCCACATCGTAGTCGCCGATAACCCGGATTTTTTCCCCGGTCATAACCGCCCGGCCGATGATCTCGCTGGCCCGCTCAATATCCTTAAAATCGGGCCGGAGGAGATTTCGAAGGGAATAGGAAAGCTCGCCGGTACTTTTAATACCGCGCTTCCAGAAGAGTTCCGTAAGAACCGGATCCAGCTGCCATTTGGGGCGGGGGCCCAGGTTTTCAGTTGTGCGACGATGAATTTTCATAGATTAAAAGAATCTGCTTTCCCTGGCGGACGGCGCTTATGAAAACCGCGCCTCAGAAACGTAATTATACAGGAAAGCCGGACAAACTGAGGCTGCCGGAGAAGATCCCGAGGGGTTAGAGATCCAAGCAGTTTGAGAATCTCAGGTATTTGAGGAGCCCGGGAATTTGAGGAAACACAGGCATAAGAATAGCCGGAATAGCCGGAAAAACCGTTTTTGAAAAAATCTTGTCTGAGCTCTGTTCATATCCGTCAATATTGATTATTATATGACTCTGCTCACACTTTTTATTACGGTCAGATCTCCGCATGCACCCTAACATCAACTACCGCACTCTGCTGATTATGCTCCCCATTGCATTGGTCACCATGTGTAATACCACCGGGGTGTATGTGTTTCATCCGGACAACGTCAGACTGTTCTCCAATGCCAGCCTGGTAACCCTGACCTTCGCTCTGGCCTGTTCCATGATACCGGAGCAGGATAACAGGATCTGGCGGCTTTTCGGCTGTGCTATCTCCTACTTTACTGCCTTTATTATTGTAAAAACCTGCGGCACCCAGTCGGTTTCTCCCGGGATCGTGGCGGCGTTTCTGGCCCCCTTTGCTGCTTCGGTGCCGTCTCCGGCAAACACCGGAAAGCCTTCTCTGGGAGAGTCCGCTCTCAATTATGTGCTGGCCGGCTTTTTTGTTCTGGTATTCACTCTGGTGCTGACAATCCCGGTGTGGGCCATTCTGCACTATGCCATTTCCGGCATCAGATACGCCCTGTTTTCCATCACCTCCGCGGATTTCTTCGATTTTATTTACGGCGCGCTTTATCAGACAGCTCAGGCTTTCGGATCCGGGGATCGGATTCTGGAAATATTTGAGGCCGCTCCGGCATTCCGGAACACCAACGGCATTTATACCGGAACTCTGCTGTGCTTTTTCTCGGTGCTGACAGGTATTTACGCAGCGGTGGCGCTGTGGGAGGGATCCCACGGCAAGTATTTCACCTCGCTGTTATTCCTGCTGGCTCTGAGCAGCGGCAGCACCAGCATGAGCATCACTTTGCTCATGCTCACTCTGATCTGGCTTTACCCTTCTCTTTTTGCTCTTTATCTCATTATCAGCTCAGTCATTTACATGGTAACCTGCAATGTCAAATTCGATGTGCTGATAAATAATGCTGAAAGCTTCTACCGTCCGGACATTGTTCTTGCTGACATTGACATTGCCGATCCCTCCTTTGCCACTATCGGAATTGCGGTGTTCAGCGCCTCCATGGCTCTGGCATATACGCTTATAAGGCTTCAGGGAGCCTACACGGAAACCATGAGCAAGGGCATGGCCGCCCTCAAAGCCGTCGGCCGGGAGCTTAGCAACAAAAACGTTATCCGGGAGGAGAGCCTTCGGGCCCTGGAGTTCCTGAAAATCATGGGCGGCTTCAACAACGTTATCTGGGTGGGCCCGGCAGATGATCGCGCTCTCAAGCTCAAGATAGTAACGGAAAACTCGGTAAACACCGGATCTCTTTCCCTTATCGGCTGTAAAATGAAGCTGGATCCGGAAACCATGATCTGCGATATTGAAATGGAAAAGAACGCTGACATTGTCCGGGAACAGCTTCTGATATATGCGGAAGCTCTTAATCTTGATGTCGTTACCGAATACCGGGAAATCGAGCCCTATGCGCTGGAGAACAGCCGGTTCAAAGGTTTATTCAGCTCTCAGGAGGAAATCTATGCCCTGGATACAAATTAAAATCGGCACCGTAAGCAAAAAGGCCAATAAGATAAGCGGGATGCTGTCAGGGTTCGGCGCTGCCAGTGTAACCTACACCGATACCGAGGATGCGCCGGTGTATGAGCCCCTGCCGGGAGAGACCAAACTCTGGGAGCACACCACCGTAACCGGGCTCTTTGAAGCCGAGACGGATCCTGCCCCCATTATGAAGTTCTTCCGGGATCACTTCCATGACGAGATTACCATCAAGGCAGAGCAGCTGGAGGACAAGGACTGGGTCAGAGAATGGATGAACCAGTTCCATCCCCTGAAGTGCGGGGAAAAGCTCTGGATCTGCCCCAGCTGGTGCGAAATTCCCGATCCCCAGGCGGTAAACGTCATGCTGGATCCGGGCCTGGCCTTCGGCACCGGCACTCATCCCACCACCTTCATGTGTCTTAACTGGCTGGACAGTCTCCCGCTGGCAAACAAGAAGGTCATCGACTTCGGCTGCGGCTCCGGCATTCTGGCGGTAAGCGCTCTTAAGCTGGGAGCTCCGGAGGCTGTCGGCATCGACATTGACCCTCAGGCCCTCACCGCCAGCAAAGACAATGCGGAAAGGAACGGCGTTTCTGAAAGGCTCAGCCTCTATCTTCCGGAGGATACCCCCAGGGGAGTTCAGGCTGATGTTCTCGTGGCCAACATTCTGGCGGGCCCCCTGAGAGAACTGGCTCCCACAATTGCCGGCATGGTGGCTCCGGGGGGCAGCTTTGCGCTGTCAGGGATCATTGCCTCCCAGTGTCCGGAGATTCAGGAGATTTATTCGCAGTGGTTTAAGCTCAAGGAACCGGTGTTCCGGGAGGAATGGTGTCTGGTGAGCGGGGTGAGAAAATAAGCATAATCATGACAATGGGGGGGGGGAACCCCCCATCCATGTGTACATGCTAAATAGTCGGTCGTACTCTCATACCTTAACCTTCCCGCCTCTTTCACTGCACATACTCAGCCTGTCTCGACGGCTAATCCCATCCATACCACCGCATTTCCCCCAGCCCCTCCAAATTGTTCAAAAAATCGCCAAACCCTCAAAAAACTTTTACCTAAATCACAAAATCAGCTTTAAAAAAAGCCAAAAAGATAATAATATACGCCCCGTCCCTGCAGATCGTCCCCGGGCTCCATCAGGCTAAACCTCCGGCCTCCTTTGCCCGCAGCAGGAGAAAGCTTTGTTTCCAATGAAGGTAAGAAAATGTTAAACATCACATCCGACAGCCTGAATCAGAACCGCGCCGCCCAGGACAGCGAGCAAAGCGGAGCATCCGGCACCGGAACCCAGCCGCCGGGGTTAAACAGCGAATACACCATAAATCCTTACTGTGACAATATCTCCACCAACGTCATTCAGTTTCTGCACAATCACACCAGAGAAGACGAACCCTCTGACATCTATGAGCAGGTCATTCAGGAAGTCGAGAAATCCCTCTTCGTGAGAGTGATGCGCTATGTTTCCGGAAATCAGACCAGAGCCGCTAAAATCATGGGCCTTAACCGCGGCACTCTCCGTAAAAAGCTCAGAAAATACGGCATCGACTGATACCGGCGGGAAAGTCAGCTTGCATCGCTGACACCGGTATCCCGAGACATTTGCCAAGCCGTCAAGCCGCATCCGTACATTTCTTCAGCTGCATGCCAAATTTGCGAAACTCACCGGAGAATTTTCAGAAAAATCATGGCACGCAAAAACTGATGGTCTATAATTTAAGGATCCAAGCAAATTAAGGCAGCAGAGATGACCCCAAAAATAAGACAACGTGAAAGAGATTCCATCATTCAGTCCCTTCGCGCCGGCGTTACCCCCAGAACCGGCCTCCAGTACATCCAGGTGGGCCGCGTAAACGAAATCAAAGCCATGGTGAAGGATATTGACTGCATCGCTGATGAAGGAAGCTCCTTTAAGATGATCATCGGGGATTACGGCGCCGGCAAAAGCTTTTTTCTGCAGCTCGTTAAAACCATCGCTCTCGAAAAGGGCCTGGTTACCATGAATGCGGATCTGGCCCCGGACAGAAGACTCCAGGCCTCCAGCGGCCAGGCTCTCAATCTCTATCAGGAGCTGACCCGGAACATGGCCACCCGGGCCCGTCCCAACGGCAGCGCTCTTAACTCCATTATCGAAAAGTTCATCACCAATATCCGCGAAGAAAACCCGAACGCGGATCTCTCCGGTGTCATCAAGAACAAGCTGGCCTTCCTCAATGATTATGTGGGCGGGTATGACTTTGCTATCGTCATTCAGGCCTACTGGAAAGGCTTTGATACCGGAGATGACGATCTTAAAAACAATGCCGTGAAATGGCTCCGGGGAGAATACCACACCAAAACCGAAGCCCGGCAGGAGCTCGGGGTGCGCACCATCGTGGACGATGCCTCCATTTATGATTTCTTTAAGCTCCTGAGCGCCTTCGTGCAGGCTGCGGGCTACAAGGGCCTTCTTATCAGCATGGATGAGATGGTGAACCTCTACAAGATCCATAACATCAGATCCCGGGAAGCCAACTACGAGCAGATCCTCCGCATTATTAATGACTGCATGCAGGGCAATGTCAGAGGACTGGGCTTTATTTTCGGGGGCACCCCGGATTTTCTGGAGGATCCCCGCAAAGGGCTTTTCAGCTACGAAGCTCTGCGCTCCCGTCTGGCGGCCAATGATTTCGCCAAAAAGGCCGGGGTGAACGATCTTTCCGGACCTGTGATGCGTCTCGACAACCTGACTCCGGAAGAGCTTTATGTGCTCCTCTGCAATATCAGAAACATCTTCGCCTTCTACAATCCGGACGACTATCTGGTGCCCGACGAAGCTCTGGAACGGTTCCTGACTCATTGCTCCCAGAATATCGGGGATGCCTACTTCAAAACCCCCCGGAACACCATCAAGGCTTTTGTGGACTTCCTGTCAGTGATTGAGCAGAATCCCTCCCTGGACTGGAAAAAGCTCCTTCAGGATGTTCAGGTGGGGCTGGAAAACACCGACTCCCTGGGACTGGACGATGATGAAGGCTCCGCTGATGCGGGAGATGATGACGCCCTCACCGGCTTTACACTCTAGTTAAAGCGCTGGCGCCTGAACATTTTTCTTCAGAAAAGCCCGGCTCCGGCCCAATGATGCCGGCCGGAGCTCTCCCATCCTCTTACGCAGGTTCCGCCGAGGCAAACATGGATACCAATGTCAACTATCTCCATCCCGTGATTCTGAAGTGGCTGAACCGCCAGGGCTGGACGCATCTCCATGATATTCAGGAAAAGGCCATCCTGCCCATCCTCCGGGCTCAGGACGACATTATTATCAGCGCCGCCACCGCCAGCGGCAAAACCGAGGCCGCCTTTCTGCCGGCCTGCACCGCCATCCTTTCCAAAAAGCTCCCCGGGGTCAGGATCATCTATATAAGCCCCCTGAAGGCTCTTATTAATGACCAGTACAAGCGCATCAACGCTCTTGGCGAGGCTACCGGCATTCCCGTAACCCCGTGGCACGGAGATATCAGCTCCAGCCATAAGAAAAACCTTTTTCAGCTCCCGGAGGGCATCATTCTTATTACCCCGGAATCGCTGGAATCCCTGCTGATTAATCATCAGAAGTGGTGCAAGGAAGCCCTGAAAAACCTGTCCTATTTCATCATTGATGAATTTCATGCCTTTATCGGCACCGAGCGGGGCTATCAGCTCCTGAGTCAGCTTCACCGCATTGAATTCCTCCAGAAAAAGCAGATTCCCCGCATTGCCCTGAGCGCCACCTTAAGCAACATCCAGTCCGTTAAGCAGTGGCTCCGGCCCAATGCCGCCGGCAAAACCGAAATCATCGAAAGCTCCGCCGGATCCAAGGGCATTAAGCTCCAGATCCGGGGCTATGATATCCAAAAGTCCCCCAGCCATGAGGAGGAGAGCCGGAATTACGACTATCTGGCCCGGGACATTTTCCGGCTGCTCCGGGGCAGCACCAATCTGGTTTTTGCCAACAGCCGCAACAAAACCGAGCTCATTGCCGGCAGCCTTACCCGGCTGTGTCAGGATAACTTTGTCCCGGTGGAGTTCTTCCCGCACCACAGCTCCCTCTCCAAGGATCTCCGGGAGCGCCTGGAGAATCGGCTCAAGGAAGGCCGGCTCCCCACCACCGCCATCTGCACCCAGACCCTGGAGCTGGGGATAGACATCGGCGACATCGCCTCCATCGGTCAGATAAACTCCCCGCAGTCCGTGGCCAGTCTCCGGCAAAGGATCGGGAGATCCGGCCGGCGGGACAAGGACGCCGTGCTCCGCATCTTCATTCCGGAGGTGGGGGATCCCGACAATGACAAACCTGCTCTCCACGAACTTCTCCGGGACGAGACCTTTGCCTCGGCCGCCATGATCGAGCTCGTGCTCTCCCGCTGGTTTGAACCTCCCACCCGCCGGGAATACGCCCTGTCCACCCTGACGCAGCAGGTACTGGCCATTACCGCCCAGTACGGCAGCGTTCAGGCCAAAAGCCTGTACCGCCTCCTCTGCAAAACCGGCCCCTTCAGCCTGGTGGATCCCGGCACCTTCGCCGAGCTCCTGCGCTCTCTGGGATCTCACGAACTTTTAACGCAAATGGGGGACGGCTGCCTCACTCTGGGCATCGGCGGCGAAAAGCTCCTCTCCAACTACAACTTCTACAGCGCCTTCAAGGTTCAGGAGGAATACACCATTGACAATGACGGCCAGAAGATCGGCACCATCCCCCTGAATCAGCCTCTGGAGGTGGGAGACACCTTCCTCTTTGCCGGAAAGGGCTGGGAAGTGATATTCCTCAGCGATGAAAAGCATGAAATCTACGTAAAAAGCTGCAAGGAGGACGCGGAGCCCCTCATTATCGACGGCAATGGCGGCCGCATTCATGACGGCGTGCGGGAAAAGATGCTGGAGCTCTACACCTCCCAAAAGCCCCTCCCCTACCTGAACCGGGCAGCCTGCAAGCATTTTGAGGAGGGGCGGGAACACTTTCAGGCGCTCAACCTTTTTGAAAACCGCTTTATCGTGGGGATCAACGGCATTTACCTCCTGCCCTGGAAGGGGGATCGCATCATGCAGACCATCGTCCAGATCCTGAAGAAGCATGACATCCCTCATGCCAAAAAAATCGGCAGCGCGATTTTCATTCCCAGGATCACCAGCCTGAAATTCAAGGACACCGTACAGGCCATACTGAACACTGCGCCGCCTCATGAAACGGAGCTCGCCAAAACCGTGGGCAACCTGGAATTCGAAAAGTATGACCGCTTCCTGAGCCGTGAGCTGCTGCAAAAGGCCTATGGCTTCAGAAACTTCGACGTTCCGGGGGCCATGGAATTCTTCAAAACCGTAATCAGGGAATCTCATTCCCCCTTTGATCCCGCAAACGGAGCTTCCTACCCGGTATATTAGGAGAAGCGCCTCCGGAACGGCAATACCTGATGATGCGGCCTTAAGCCGCGCCGCCGTTATCATGGAACAGAAAGACGGTGTTCCGCTTCCGGCTCCTGCACCGGGGTTTATCAGCGGAAACCGGCCTCTTTCATCAGCGCCGGCACCGCATTCCTTCGCCCCTTCCCGAAACTCCCCGCAGAGTCCGCGCCATAAGGCGCGGAACGAGATCTTCACGGAAGATCCGGGGCGTAAGACAAGTATTTCGGAGGAAGCAAACCCCGGGGTAAGAAAGTGACAAATTAACGCAATATTGTGAACACTCATTAATAACTTAAAGTTAATTTTTAAAAAAAATCCCAAAAAAAGCTATATCTCACGGTACACTTCATGTAAAATTAAAAATGGCAGCCGGACAGAAACTCACTATTCTGACAGTTAGCGAGCTTTTTCAGGCAGATGCTGTTAGTATGACGCATAAGGAAGTGCAAACACCAACTCTGATAAATTAGAATAGTTTATTTAATTTCAACAGTCCATAAGACGGATAATCGCTTCTTTGGCGCTTGAAATTATTATCATATTGTTTATATTTGCAATGAGTTAGAGCAGCAAACTCTGGCTTACTGGTTTTGAAAGCTTTTTACAAAATCGAACTAAGACAGAACCCAAGAGATGTTTACACCTAAACAACAAAATGAGATAAAAGAACTGAAGGAAGCTGGAGTTTCCATCCTTGGCATCTCCAAAATGCTTAAAATTTCCCGCAATACTGTTTACAAATACATCAAGGCGACAGACGGCCAACGCGTCGGAAAGGACGGCCGGCATCTGGGCTTCAAGGGGTATCTTGTAGACAATGAGCAGCTTATTATGAAGCGCTTTCTCAAGCTGGAGGGCAATTGCGTTGATCTGGCCCGGGAAATCCAGAACGAATGTCCTTATCAGATCTGTCTGAGAACGCTGCAGGACTTCTGCCGGCCCTACCGCAGTCAGGTGGTCAAAAAACCCCGGAAGCCCCGGGTCAAAAAAAACAGTCGCAAAAGATCTCTGACTGAAATTGTGGATAGCAGCAAATATGTCCCGGTGATTCCGGATTTCTAAGACAATAAAAGACGTTGCAGATCGGGAGAACAGATCAAGTCTGCCAAAGGATTGCTTTCAGGATAAAACAGGATAACATGCTAAAAAGCCGGAAGTTCGCCTCCGGCTTTTCCTATTTCAGGAGTAACTTCCCTGCGATTTTTCACCAAATGCGGATGGCCCATTGAGCAGTGAGCCCTGAGCGGTATTTTGAATTTTTCGGGGGGATGC
>NZ_JBGVBR010000075.1:0-15017 GCF_045225735.1 Succinimonas sp.
CCTGAAGTATCTTGTCGGAGACAGCGCCATGTGTACCGATAATATTATTCCTGAGGCGGTAGATAAAGGCATTCACCTGGTTACCCGAGTGCCTGACACCTACGGTTTTGCCAAAGCAATTTACGAGGAGGCGAAATCATATTCTGACGCAATAGGATAGTTCGTTAAAGCCGATGACTGTAGTACAGAGTACAAATCAGACAGGCCTCGGGAGGCTGCCATACGCTTCAAATTTTGAAATACGAGGCAGTTTCAGGGGTAAAGGGCGGAGCCCCTTTAATCATTAAACAGGAAGCGCCGCAGGCGTCTTCCCTTCTTAATTATTATTCCTCGGAACTTTAACATTTGTTCCTGCCAATATTGATTGTGCCGGCCGGCTGTGTACAAGGCCTTCCGAGCCCCGGCGGAGGGGATGTCATGCCGGTTCTCCGGAATTGCGCGTTTCTGTCAAAGGCCGGTGTCCTGCGGGCGCCGGAATGCCTCGCATCAGCGGGATGCTGACACGACAGTTTAAAAAGAGCCTTTTCAACAACAGCAACCACCGACAGAAAATACGGCAAAAGGTTGTCAGAAATACACTCAATGAATATGGCCGATGAATATCTCCCTCGCCTTATTCAGCGGAAATACTAGAAAAAGTCTCAAATCCGCTGAATAAAACGAGGCTGCCATCCTCTCTCCCGCAAATTCCTTCGGTCCCTTCTCCGGAAATGAAAAATCAACACTGTTGCCAGACTGTTTGTTGACGTATGTCAAAGGCTTTCAAAGTGCTGTAACAAGCATAATTACAACCAGGCACAGTCAGTTACCTGAGCAATCATCACGTAGAAAAAGTCAGGGATCGTAAATGTAACTCGGGCAGAAGAGACGCCGGAAAATCGGCTGCATAAGGAACGGAGTTCACTCCAGAAACTTTCCGACAGTCTTAAGTATGCCGTAAATTAAGATACCAAGGCATGATTCTGCGACGGTATGGCTTTTTGACCATTTTCCCAGGAACTGGGCTACCGGTCGGATGGGGGGGGTTCTGCTCTTAAGATTGCTTCTCTTTCAGAAAATCTCAAATTATAAGAGTAAAGATGAGAAAACAGCTTAAAATGCAGCATTGTTAGTGATAAATCAAGGTAAAATAATAAAATCTGAGATATAATGCACATTAGAAGGGCTGGTGAGAGTTACCAAAAGGCTCTGAACCAATAGTCGTGTCATTTGTAAGCGTAAGCCCGGAAAAAGCTTAAGCGGCAGAGCCAGCCGGAGATACGGAGCGGTGATATCATGAAAAGGAGACCGAGATGACCAGATTTACAGACAACGTTAACAGATATCTCTCGGCAATGAAGATCCGGCAGACCTATCTCAGCATGCAGAGCGGCATCGATAAGAATAAGCTTTCCCGCATATTGACGGGAGTCCAGGAGGAAAGCGGCTCTGATATGGAAAAGATTGCCCGGGGACTGGGGAAGAGCGTGGCCTATTTTCTGGCTGATGACATGGTTATATCCCCCATGGGAACCGCAAAAGCAGACAAAATAGCTTTCTATGCGGGAGCACCAGCGGAGAAGCAGGCTGGAATTGCCCGGGATCTCATTGAGCTTATGGAGACTTTAGATCTGGTGGTCAGCGCCAAAACACGCTTTAAGAATATCGCTGAGGAATAACAGCATGAATGCGGAACGGTTACGTAAAATCATCTCCCATAACCATAAGAATCGCGCTGAAACAGATTCTCTCGTAAGGCGATTCTGTTCATTGGCGGGAATTACGTATGAAAGCGATCTTCTCAGCATCCTCCAGATTGTCCGTGCAGCCCTGAAGATAAAAGGCTTTTACGTTTTTGAAATGCCATTTGCTGATGAAGAAATCGGAGCTGTGAGCTATCGGGGCGATGGGGCCGGGTATGTGGTGGTAAACACCTCGCTTCCCCGGGTGAATGTGAATTTTGCGCTGTCTCATGAGGTTTACCATGTTTTATTCGGAAACATGGCAGTGGCATCGCATGTTGCCTTTTCCGATGATGCCTGGCACGAAAACGAGGAAGAATACCGGGCCAGTCAGTTTGCGGGTACTTTGCTAATGCCTGAGGTCAGTTTCAGAAGGATGTATGCGCATTTCAGATATGCCCGGATCGGAAACGAGTCTCAGGATGATGTCTTTTCGGTTCTGGCGCAGCTGGTGTCCTATTACCGGGTGCCGTATATGGCGGTATTGATAAGATGTCTGGAACTGGAACTCATTCCGGGGGATGACATAACGGAAGAACTGCTGAGTCCGACGAGAGAGGCCGTGAGACAAAAGCTTACTGATCTGTGGCTGGATGAAACCATAATGGACGCCTCTCTCAGGGATGATTATCCCCGCATGGAGTCTTTGGTTGAGAGACTGGGTAAAGAATACAGCAGAGACGGGTATATTAATGATCGCGCCGTCAGCAAGGCCCTTCGCTGCATGCGCGAGCTATCATCAAGGATTAAAGGGGAGCTCTGATGGCGGCGAATCAGGCCGAAACAGAGGCCGGAATAACGGCGGCTGCTTATGCGGAAATCCCTGATAACTTCCGTGAGACAGCGCCGTTTGTCTGTACGGATATAAAGGAGATCAAGGCGGTATTTTTCCGCGGGGAAAGGGTTATCTTTTATGATGCCTGTTCTTTCCGGCGGCATTCGGGTCTGCCGGTTCCGGAAAGGAGCATCCTGACAAACTTCTTTAAGGAGCGCGGCACGGTAATCTTTATAACGAGATGCATCTTGATGGAGCTGGCCGGGGAAAGGCATGTTTTGCCAAAGCAAATTGTGGATTTTATGCAGGCTCTCAGTGATGCGGGACTCAGGGTGGTTCTCTTCAACGAAGAGCATGTCCGGGATATTCTTGCGGAGTGCTTTTCATCCCAGGAGAGAGTTAACGAGTATCTGTTATGGGCGGTAAGAACGGTTAAAACACCGGTAAGCTCCATCATGGATGCTCTGAAATCGGATAAAAAGCTGCATTCGGCCGTGCTGGAAGAAAAGAATCTCAAATCCACGGATCTCTATCAAAAATTCTTTGCGGGAGCGAGAGGATGCAAAGCTCATGACGACAATCTGGGGGAAGAATTATTATCAGTCTGCCTGCATGTTTTAGCAAACCTCCCGGGACTTCCTGCCGGAAAGCTCTCTGTGGTAACCGATGATAAAGGGGCCGCGGGCAGGATTGATTCCGTTATGAGAAAATCCGGCATTCAGAATCAGGCGGCCAGAATCATTTTGTACAGCACCCCAAAGCTGGCGCAGCATATGTATCATGAGCATGACAATCTGACCTGGGACAATCTGGTTAATCTCTTATCAGCGGGGACATCCGGCAATATCACGGTTATGGGCTTTACCCCCTTCGATATCGCAGTACAGGAAAAGATTTCCATGTCCCCCCGGGATCTGGCCCGGAAGATAATGGAGCCGAACGGGATCAGCATCGTGTTTTAGGGAACCGCGCTGCTCAAAAACAAGGAGCCCGATAGAAGAACGGGAAAGGCAAGACGGGAAAGAAAGACAGGAAAATCGCGGGAATCTGCACCCGGACAGTTACCGCCGGGCAGGAAGGACAGCCCGCAGTTGATGGCAGTTTTTACAGCGCTCTATGTTTGATGCCGGAGGGGGATTATGTCAGAAATTCAAAATACGGAATACCGGGAATCATGGAATGATGCATGCCTTAGATGGCTGTGCGGCTTTGCCAACGCCCGCGGCGGAGTCATGCACATCGGACTTGATGTTTCAGATCGGGTTACCGGTGTTAACCGCGCCAAAAACCTTGCTGAAGAGATTGCGGCAAAGATCCGGAACGAACTCGGTATTGCGGCTCATGTTAAGGTCAGAACCCGGGAGGGGCTTGACTATATTGAAATCAGGGTGAACCCGAGCTCTAATCCGGTAAGCTGTCAGGGGGAATACTACTTCAGGAGCGGCAGGGCCAACATCTTGCTTGCAGGGATTGCTCTCGCGGATTTTATCATGAGAAAGACCGGAACCGGCCGGGAGGAGGAAACTTCCGATGACATAGCAGTGGAAGATCTCGATGAAGAAAGTTTCCGGATTTTTCGGCGTGAGGCTCTCCGCAGCAAACGGATGACCGCAGAACAGCTCAATATCTCCAATGCTGAACTTCTCAGCAAGCTGCATCTTGTCTCTCACGGCAAGCTTAAGAAATCTGCGATTCTTCTGTTTCATCGGGATCCCGGGATAATTCAGAATGGCTGCTGTGTCAGAATCGGCAAATTCGGCGCCGGCCACGATGCGCAATATCAGGACACTCTGGAATGTTCGCTCATTCGGATTGCAGACCAGGTGATTGACCTTATTTTTCATAAATATCTGAAGCCCCGGATCGATTATGCGCCTGACCGGAGATCTGAGATATACCCTTTTCCCAGAATGGCTGTCCGGGAAGCTGTTTTTAGCGCTCTTTCCCATAATGCCTATACGTTCGGCGTCCCGATCCAGATCAGGATAAGCGAGGAGGATATGATTATCAGTAACTGCTGCATCCTTCCTGACGGCTGGACAGCTGATACTTTGCTGGCACCGCATAGCGCCATTCCGTACAATCAGGATATTGCCAATGTATTTTTCCGGTGCGGATACACCAATAACTGGGGACATGGCATTGACAGGATCCGGGAATCCTGCCGGGAGGCGGGGGCGGAGCTTCCCCGTTTTGAGTTCAGCGGCAAGGTTATCAAAGTTCATTTTAAGGCCGTTAAGAAGAGTTGTCCGGTTTTGGGCGGGGAGACTTTTTAAGACAGGCAAGAGATGCAGTCCCGAAATCGGATATCATTTGACAGACGGCCTTCAGCACGGCTGCTGTCTCTGTTATGGCGGAACATGCATTAAATGCAGGCATGGTGTATCAAAACTAGTTTTTTCGGAGGGAATCCTCCGAGCATTATGCCGATATCGGTATAATTTGAGTGAAGTTCTGGACACGGATGAAATGCATATGAACGGGGCGACGGCACCAAAAACAGCCCCAAAAATCGCAAATACATTAATCAGGAAAAATAAGCCCAATAAGCGGCGCAAAAAACGCAAATAAGACAGCAGAACCCCCTTTGCGGCCCCGCCCATCTGAAAATATCCCCCGGGCTGGTTCAGGAGTTTTGGGGGAAAACGTCTCTTGAATGGGATCCGGATAGAACCGGGCATGATGGCAGCTGAAACAGGGTTGTTTGGAAGCCGCCTGCCTGTTGAGAACAACATACCAGAAATAGAACCGAAACATGGAAGAATCATGATGAAGATCGAATCCGTAAAAATTATGAACTACAAGATTTTTCAGAATGCTGTAATCCGGGACATTCCGGAAATGGCTGTTTTTATCGGTAAGAACGGCAGCGGAAAAACGACTCTTTTTGATGTTTTCGGGTTTATTCGGGACTGCCTTAACGGAAACGTAAATACCGCCCTGATGAAACGGGGCGGCTACGAGGAAGTGGTATCAAGAGACCATTTCGGTGAGGATATTTCCTTTGTCATTGAGTGCAGACCTGCCGGCAACGAGCAGTTCATGACTTATGAGCTGTCTCTGGGGTTAAATGAAAACAAAAGGCCCGTGGTAAAAAAGGAGGTTCTCAGCCTGCGCCGGGGAGAGAACGGAGCTTCGTGGAAAGCGCTGGAATTTGCCGGCGGCGAAGGATTTGCGGCAGCAGGGGATCTTAATTCCGGCATAGATACGCGGCTTACGGAAAGAAAACATCAGAAGCTGGATGCTCCGGATATTCTGGCCCTAAAGGGGGTGGGGCAGTTCAAGGATTATGCTGCGGTAGCAGCATTTCGGAAGCTGGTGGAAAGCTGGTACGTGTCCGATTTCCGGGCGGAGGCGGCCCGGGGCAGACAGGAAGCGGGATACTGCGATCAGCTTTCCCGGAATGGCGATAATCTGGCGGTGGTCGCGAAATACATTTACGACAATCATCCCGGGGTATTTA
The DNA here is from genome assembly GCF_045225735.1 of Succinimonas sp. Lineage (NCBI taxonomy): Bacteria > Pseudomonadati > Pseudomonadota > Gammaproteobacteria > Aeromonadales > Succinivibrionaceae > Succinimonas > Succinimonas sp. The sequence goes on from NZ_JBGVBR010000075.1 coordinate 5,960, forward strand.
ACGAAATCATGCAGAAAATGCAAATGCGGATTCCCGGGGTGGAGAAGGTTGAAGCTCAGGAAACTCAGGACGGCTATGTTGTTTTGCGTTTTCGGGAAGGGCGTTTTAAGAATCCCTTTTCAGCTCGGTATGTCTCCGATGGCACCATCAGGATGTTCAGCTACCTCTTGCTCCTTCATGATCCTCATAAGCATGCATTGCTGTGCGCGGAGGAACCGGAAAACCAGTTATACCCGGAACTTCTGCCGGAGCTGGCTGAAGAATTTCAGATCTATGCAGATGCTGACAGTCAGGTCTTTGTCTCAACCCATTCCCCGGACTTCCTGAACGCCGTGCCGCTGGAGTTCATTTACTGCCTTATCAGGCAGGACGGATATACGGTGATTAAGCGGGCCGGGGATAATCCTCTGGCGCAAAGTCTTTATGATGCCGGTGATTTACCCGGAACTCTCTGGCGTCAGGATCTTCTGACCGGCGGGCTCACAGAGGGCAAGAGCTGATAATGAAGATTGTTTTCCTTTTGGAGGAGCGTTCCATGAAGGCTCTTCTTGATATTATTCTTCCCCGCATACTCCCTGATAATGTCGATTTTGTAACCATTCCTCATGATGGGAAGTCCGACTTAAGGAAATCATTGCCCATTAAGCTGCGCGGGTGGAATGAACCCGACACCGCCTTTGTCGTGCTGCACGACCAGGACTCTAACGATTGCCGGCAGCTTAAAAATGAGCTTGCGGCATTATGCTCCGGTTTTGGAAAACGAGTACTCATCCGGATTCCCTGCCACGAAATGGAATCCTGGTACTGGGGAGATTTGGCAGCTGTAAGCGCTGCCTATGGCAAGGATCTTACCCATCTTGCCAGGAATAGGATCTATCGGGATCCTGATGCCATCGTTAATCCCAAAAGAGAGCTGAAAAGATACATCCCGGTGCTGACTCAGATAGACGGCGCAAAACGCATTGCTCCCCATATGGATCTCTGGAACAACACCTCCTATAGCTTTGGGGTCTTTCTTAAAGGGATTCAGTCGCTGTGCGAACCCGGATAAAGCAGGTTTGCGGTGGCCGCATCCCAGCCGATAATAATCAGCCGGCCATGCCGAGCCGTTCTGAGACATCTCTTTCGCTAATCCCGGCATAATCAGTCATCCCGTTTGACAGACGTCAGCGCCGGCCCGAAAACCCCGCGCTGATGCGAATATTAATCACATATTTTGTGTCCGTATCAGAATTTTATTGCGGATGTCATATTAACTTCTTATACTTTTCAAAAAATCTGCGCCTGAAAAGAGATCCTGCCAAAACAATCTGAACCTGCTGCCCCGATATTCCATAATGAAGGCCAGGGCTTAAACGGATCTCAAGCTAAACGCTGCCCATTTCCGGAGTTCTTGTATGACCGAAACCAGAATCAATGCCATGCTGAAAAAGTTCCAAAGAACCATGATTAACATCAGCGCCTCGGAGGTTCCCGATGCCACGGGACTCACCCTGGGGGACTACCATGTAGAACGGCGTCTCAGCGTCCAGTCCGGCGAGGCGGATATCTACCTTTGTTCCCTGGCGAAGACCGGCAGAGGGAATGAGGGACAAAAAGGGGATGACAGAATAAGAGGGGATGACGGCATAACCGGTACAGGAGATAAGCCAGCTGACCCCGGTTTTATCCTGAAGCTCTACCGCCGGGAAGATGCCATAAAGCCGGAAATCGTGGATAAGCTCCGGAAGGTGCAAAATCCCTGCGTGGCTCCGGTTCTCTGTTACGGCACCCTGGAAAAACACCAGTACGTGATTATGCCCCGGTATCAGTATCCGTCCTTTGCCGAGGCGCTGGCCTCCGGAGAACGCTTTACCGCTGAAGATCTCCGGGAACTCATTATCCCCTCGGTCAACGAGGGACTCCGGGCCATCCACGAGGCCGGCATTCTTCACAAGGACGTGAAGCCGGCCAACATGATTCCCGATGACACCGGAGAGCATGTGGTGCTCATTGACTTCGGCATCAGCTCCGAGGCGGGCAATGCCACCTTTGTGGTTACCTCCACCGGCATGACGCCTTTTTACGCCGCCCCTGAAGCCATGCAGGGCATCTGGCACCGGGAGACTGACTACTACGCCCTGGGCATCTCCGTATTTGAGCTTTTTACCGGGTATACGCCTTTTCAGAACGAGACCCTGACACCGGAAGAAAACGCCCGGCTGGCCTCGGTGAGCAAAATCGAGTTTCCGAAGGATTTTCCGGAGGATCTCCGGAAGCTGGTGCTGGGGCTTACCTACAAGGATCTCTCCCACCGGAACGAACCCGATAATCCCAACCGCCGCTGGGGCTATAACGAGGTAAAGAAATGGCTTAATGGCGAAGATCTCCCGGTTCCGGGGGAAACTCCCGAATCCGGAGTCTTCCGGAAGCCCTATAAGCTGGGGGAGACCCTTTACAGCGCCATTCCGGATCTGGCCCGGGCTCTTCTCCGGGATCCCGCCGCGGGAGTCCGGGAGCTGGGCCGGGGCCGTCTTGCCATGTATCTCGGCATGACCGGAAGCCCTCTGGAAAAGCTCTGCCAGAAGGCCGAGGAGGAGCTCGCGAAGACCGCGGAACCGGCAGCGCAGATCGGCATTGTGGCAAGGCTGATGTACCGTCTCTGTCCGGAGATCCGGGAATTTTATGTCAGCGGGCAGGAATTTTTAGGGTTTAGCGATCTGGGAAAGGCGCTGCTGCATGCTGCGGGAGCCGGAGAGCGGGATTTTGCTGCCGCATTTGATCGTCTTTACCGGGGGAACGCCCTCCGGCTCTGGGCTGAAAACATCCTGAAAAGCCCCGCGGCCATTGCCATTCTCGACCGGGCCGACAAGCTCCTGCGCGGAGAGGTAGTAACGGCGGAACAGCTGCTCTGGATACTGGGCTATCTTTTCGGAAAATCCCGCCTTATCAAAATAAACGGCCGGATCTATAAGACGCCCCGGGAATTCATTTCCGAAATGAAGGAGCGGGAGATCCGGGATTTTGCATCCTACGCAGATTCCCTGGATCCCTGCCGGGATGAGCTTCAGTTCTTTTCCCGCTGGATCCCGGAGGAGGAATCCCGCGCTGAGCTTGGCAGAATATTCCGGGATTCGGAAAGGGCGATCTTCGGGGATCGGGAGTTCCAGATCCGGGATGCCGCAGCCTTCAGGGATTATATTGACAGTCTCCGGGAGTCCGGAAATGCCGTTCGCATCGCATATCTGGCGGAAAGGTTTGATCTGGCCCTCGGCGATCTCTCCCGCGAGGTCTGGAGGGAGGGCGATCCCCGGGATTGCCTCCGGAAGGCCAGATCCGAACTTGTCTGGTTTGATGACCGGCTCTTTGTTAACCGCGCGGCTCTCCGGGACTTCTTGATGAAGCTCCCCTCCGAGTTTAAGGAGACCCCGGATCTTCTCGTAAGATTCCGGGACAGACACGCCGAGTCTCTTAATAATCTGGCCGGAGATCCGGAGTGTTCCGAAGCCGTTACCGGGATTCAGGAAGCTGTTCAGGCATGTTCAAATGCTCCGGAATTCGGATCTGAAGCCGGATCTGAATCCCCGGTCTTTTTTGATGAGTACCGTTTTCCCGCGCAGAAGGATTTAAAGACCTGGCTGGAAAAGCTCCTTTCCGATAATGCCAGCTATCCGGAATTTTTCCGGAGATTCGCGGCCTTTCGGAAAAGCTCTCTGGATCGTCTGACCGGCCTTAGGGGCTTCAAGAGTCTGGTAACCCGGATCCGGGAGGCGGGAACTCCGGTTATCCGGCCCGCCGCAATTACCGTAAACGGCGTTAGGTACCCGGCTCCCCCGTTCCGCATGGAGGGCGAATATATCCTGTTCGGAAACTACTGGCAGGGAGCGGATCAGAAGAGCGGCAAATCCCCGATTGAATGGCGGATTCTGGATCGGAATGACCGCGAAATGCTCCTGATAAGCCGGTATGAGCTGGACTGCGTGCCATTTGATGATCGGTACTCCGATAATAATACCTGGAAAGGAAGCAAACTCCGCAGATGGCTCAATGGCTCCTTTATGAAGGAATCCTTTACCGCTGCCGAGCAGGAATGGATAACATTGTCTCATGTTGAAAATTTTCATGGCGGAGATACCGAGGATCGGATATTTATTCTCAGCATCGAAGAGGCCAAGACATATTTCAGGAACGGCGAGGATCGCAAGTGTTCGCCTACGCCCTTTGCCAAAGCCCAAAAACCGGTGAGTCACCTGGGAATCAGTCCCTGGTTTTTGAGGTCGCCTCATTGGTATGGCGTGGCAATCGTCAGCAAGGGCGGTGTGCTGCACCTGGGAACCAACTGCGGTAACCCGCGTATCACCGTACGTCCTGTTCTCCGGATTATTACGGGAACAGAGCCCGCAGTCTGAGGACCGCGCTGCTTCCGGAGTGGAACCGGTCTCCTGCTATAGGGCTTTAAGCATAATTCCCCGTGCCCCGGATTGCCGCGCTGACAGATCCGGGAGCTTAGCACCGCAGCCCCCGGCAGAAACCGTCCTTCCGGGCTTCTCTATGTCCGGGGCGCAAAACTCCCCAAAACAGCATGTCCGGGAAGATTTCCAAGGTATCGAGCATCTCAAAATGAAAAGAAAACCTGAAAAAGACGAACTGCGGAGGAATGGCCGGAGCTGGCTTGGTTCTTAAGGTCTGTTTCCTCAAGGCTTTTTTCCTGATATTAACTCTCGGGATATTTGCTGTAAAAGGCCGGATCTTCTTCTGTCAGTAAATTCTTCGTAATTCTTGCAGCGACACGATGACAAAGCTTAATTCCCAGTCCGGCCAGCAATCATCAATCACCGCTGCAAACGGGCAGTAATCCTTTATTTTCCTTGTTTCGGAACGTTTTTGACGTGTGGTTTAATTCTGTGATACATATCACAAAATTAAAATATTGTGATACTTGCTCAGATTTTATCTTCGGATTTTAATGGTGAATTGCTACACTGATTCTGTTGTTATGAAACTTAATTTTAGGCTGATATCTGATTTTAGTAGTTTAGACAGATAAAGAAATACTCTCTGTCACAGCTTTGCAGAAACAGTAAAGAGCAATAAACATGGCAAACTATAAACCCGCAAACAAGGACGAGCTTCAGGAACTGGTTAATAACCCGGAAATCTGTCTGGGGGATATTGATACCTCGCTTATAACCGACATGAGCTGGCTTTTCGAGGAGAGCGAAAGAGAGGACTTTTCCGGTATTGAAAACTGGGACACCTCTCACGTGACGGATATGTCCTATATGTTTGCCAATATGCGGAATTTTAACCACCCCATTGGAAACTGGGATACCGCTCGGGTTACCAGCATGTCCGACATGTTTGCCGGGGCTGAAAGCTTCAATCAGCCTATTGGGAACTGGAATACTGCGCAGGTGACCAGCATGTCCGGCATGTTTTTCCACGCGGAAAGCTTCAATCAGCCTATTGGGAATTGGAATACCGCTCAGGTGACCAGCATGTCCGGCATGTTTTTCTGTGCTAAAAACTTTAACCAGCCTGTCGGGAACTGGGATACAGCTCAGGTGACCGATATGTCATTGTTGTTTTTCCGCGCTGAAAATTTCAACCAGCCCCTGAACAGATGGAACACATCCCATGTCACCGAGATGATAGGCATGTTTTTCGGAGTCAAAAGCTTCAATCAGCCTCTGGATAACTGGGATACCTCGCAGGTTACTGATATGTCCGGCATGTTTGCTGAAACAGAAAGCTTCAACCAGCCTCTTGAGAATTGGAATACCGTTCATGTTATCAACATGTCCGACATGTTTTGCGACGCCAAAAACTTCAATCAGCCTCTTGAGAGTTGGGATACATCCCGGGTTACCAGCATGTCCAGAATGTTTTCCAATGCGCAAAGTTTCAATCAGCCGCTGGAGAACTGGAATACCGCTCAAGTTACCGATATGTCAGGCATGTTTGGCGGGGCTCATAGCTTCAATCAGCCTCTTGAAAAATGGGATACATCTCAGGTTAGCGATATGTCCGGCATGTTTGCCGGGGCATCAAGTTTTAATAAGCCTCTTGAGGATTGGGATACCTCTCGGGTTATCACAATGAAAAATATGTTTAATGGAGCAGAAAGCTTTAACCAGCCGCTGGAGAACTGGAATACCGCTCAGGTGACCGACATGTCATACATGTTTTACGGTGCATGCAGCTTCAATCAGCCCATAGGAAGCTGGGATACCTCTCACGTGCGAAGTATGGGCTGCATGTTTGCAAAAGCCATAAGCTTTAATCAGCCTGTAGGAAACTGGGATACCTCTCACGTGCGAAGCATGAGCTTCATGTTTGCAAAAGCCGCAAGCTTTAATCAGCCTGTAGGGAACTGGGAGATTTCTCGCGTGACAAACATGTACAACATGTTTGAGAGCGCAGCGGCCTTCAGTTATTCCCTGGAAATATGGTATCCCGATATTCATCATTATGGTATTTGGACTGATGGAATGTTTGACCGTGCCGTCTCATATCATTACCCGCTGCCGTATGCATCAGAACCGGAAAACTGAAATATGCACCGCAGCAGACTGCTGTTTCTGACAAAAGTGCCAGCAAAATAGTTTGCATTTCCGGAACAAACTCGCTTTCGCAGGAAGTTTTCCGAAATCATACACAGGAATTTGCCATGACCAAAATATACAAGCCTGCAAACAAGGACGAACTTAAGGAACTCATTCAGAATCCCGAAGTTAGGCTCGGAGATATTGACACCTCTCTTATCACCGATATGAGCGAGCTTTTTGCCGAAGATGAGAGGGAAGATTTCTCGGGTATTGAAGGCTGGGACACATCTCATGTGACAGATATGTCCCGTATGTTTGCGTGGGCGGTGAATTTTAACCATCCCATTGGCAATTGGAATACCGCTCAGGTGACCGATATGTCTCATATGTTTGAGGAGGCCTGGTGTTTTAACCATCCTATTGATAACTGGAATACCTCCCGTGTTACCAATATGTTCCGCATGTTCCTGTGCGCAAAGCAGTTCAACCAGCCCATTGGAAACTGGGATACTTCTCATGTTACCGATATGTCCGGCATGTTTTGCGGCGCAGAGGAGTTCAGCCAGCCCATTGGGGGCTGGGATACTTCTCGTGTGACCAGCATGCGCAGCATGTTTTCCGGCGCGGCGAGCTTCGATCAGCCGCTGGAGAACTGGAATACCTCTTTGGTTACCGACATGTCCCAGTTGTTTGACGAGGCGGAATGTTTCAATCAGTATATAGGAAACTGGGATACATCTCATGTTGCCAATATGTCGCGTATGTTTTCCGGAGCATTAAGATTCAATCAGCCGCTGGAGAACTGGGATACCTCCCGGGTTACCGACATGAGCGCGATGTTTAATTATGCTGCATCGTTTAATCACCCCATAGGCAACTGGAATACTTCTCATGTGACTGACATGAGTCAGATGTTCAGGGGAGCTGAAAGGTTCAATCAGCCCATAGGAGGCTGGGATACGTCTCGCGTAACCAGCATGCACAGCATGTTTGACGGGGCTCATAGATTCAATCAGCCATTGGAGAACTGGAATACCTCCCGGGTTACCGACATGTCATGGATGTTTGGCGGCGCCAAGAGCTTCAATCAGCCGCTTGAGAATTGGAATACCTCTCGGGTTACCGACATGTCATTCATGTTTGACGGGGCTTCAAGCTTCAATCACCCCATAGGAAACTGGGATACTTCTCATGTGACTGACATGCGCCAAATGTTTTTTTATGCAAAAAACTTCAATCAGCCGCTGGAGAGATGGAATACATCTCATGTCACCGACATGGGAGCCATGTTTTCCGGGGCATTAAGCTTCAATCAGCCAATTGGAAACTGGAACACATCTCATGTGACCAACATGTCAGGCATGTTCGAGAGGGCGGTGCATTTTAATCAGCCTGTCGGAACCTGGGATACTTCTTATGTGGACGATATGAGCTGCATGTTTGAGGATGCCATAGCTTTCAACCAGCCTATAGGAAACTGGGATACCTCTCATGCGGCGCGCATGGACGGCATGTTTAAAAATGCCGCAAGCTTTAATCAGTCGCTTGCTGACTGGGATATTTCTTACGCGGCAGACATGAGCAGCATGTTTGAGAATGCCGCGGCATTCAGTTATTCCCTGGAAAAATGGTACCCTGATATTTGTAAGTATGATATCCCCGCTGATGAAATGTTTAACGGATCTGCTTCATATCATTACCCGCTCCCGTACGCATCTGAACCGGAAAAGTGAAAGAAACGCCATAGAAGACTTCGGTTTTCTGCAAAAAGACACTTATCAGCCACTCTCGGAAAGACCTGCTTACGGATATTATCCGGAATTACACACAGGAAATTTACCATGACCAAAATATACAAGCCTGCAAACAAGGACGAACTTAAAGAACTCATTCAGAACTCTGAAGTTAAGCTCGGAGATATTGATACCTCTCTTATCACCGATATGAGCAAGCTTTTTGCCGAAGATAAGCGGGAGGATTTTTCCGGTATTGAAAGCTGGGACACTTCTCATGTGACGGATATGTCTCATATGTTTGAGGAGGCGGTGAATTTTAACCATCATATTGGCAATTGGAATACCGCTCAGGTTACCAATATGTCCGGCATGTTCTTAATGGCGATAAAATTCAATCAGCCGCTGGAGAATTGGGATACTTCCATGGTTTCCGATATGTCACTCATGTTTTGCACCGCAAAAAGCTTTAACCAGCCGCTGGAGAAATGGGATGTATCCGTAGTGAGGCGGATGAACCATATGTTTAACGGGGCGAACGCCTTTAATCAGCCTCTGGAGGGCTGGGATGTTTCCCGGGTTACTGATATGTCGGAAATGTTCGCTGAAACGGCTGCCTTTGATCAGCCCCTGGAGAAGTGGGATGTATCGGGCGCGCGCAACATGTCTTTCATGTTTCAGGAGGCCGTATCCTTTAATCAGCCGCTGGGGAAATGGGATGTATCCGGCGTGAGGAATATGATATCCATGTTTGCCGGCGCGGAGAAATTTAACCAGCCCCTGGAAAAGTGGCATACT
>NZ_JBGVBR010000076.1:0-2494 GCF_045225735.1 Succinimonas sp.
GACAATTTCACATAAAAAAACATGTTCGTGGCAGCAAGCATGTATTTCTGGCCGTCAGCCTCAATGTGCGCCACGGCAGTTTCCACTTTCGGTCTTTTCTTAGGATCAGGAGCACGCTTGAGATCCTCCGGCCCGTCAAGTTCATCCTGCCGAAAGAAAGGTTCCCTGTCATCTTTTGGCGGTTTTGAGTCCTTTTGACGTTTCGCTCCTACTCCGTCCAGAGAGACTATTACAGCGCCGCCGGATGAATCAGTTTCAATATCATACTTAAGCGCCTGATTATCCGGTATTTTCAGCCCCTTTTGCCGCAGCCTCTGATTAATCGATTCCGCCAGGGCATCTATCTCCTTCCGGTATTTTCTTTCATCTTCTTCCGAACGACTGTTCGCAAATGAATTACCGTCCTTTGCCGGAATGCCCGGTTCAATGAAGGCATTCTCTTCGGGCAGGCCCGTTTCCGGATTCCAGCCATGTTCCTTAAGTATCCGGAACCCGTACTCGCGCATATCGCCGATGATTTTCGATCCTTCGCGTTCCACCATGTCGGTCATGGTTCGCAGCTTAATTCTGTCAATACTGCTGTTCCTGTGAAGCATCCTGTTCAGCATGCTGTTTGCGATGCGGCCGCTTACACAGGCAAAGGCCTGTTCTGTGTAACTACTCAGCGCATGACTCCACAGGAACTCATCACATCCCATTTCCGAAACGGCATCTTCCGGCAACAGCACATGAGCAAGCCCGTTCTCGCATTGCAGTCTGACATGTCTGAGACTGGCATCAGCTCCGGAATTCAGTTCTTTTTTTTAACGGTTTCATTCAGGTACTTCTCGTTGATGCCCCTTGCTGCCGCGCGGCTGGTGTTTGCTATGGACTGCTCAATGATATCAACGGTTTTGAGATATGAATCCAGAGAATGCGGATCCAGATCCTTTTGCCGCAAACCTGTTTCCTGCATGGCTTTGCAAGTGATCCACTGCCCGTCATCTCCCATGATTTTTATTTCCGCCATTACGGTTCCGGGAGCGAAGTTCTGCGATTCCGCATTGGCGGCGGGGGAGGCTTTCTGTTCAGTTTCCCCGGCTGGACTTTTCATCCAGATAAAGGGTTCCGAATCTGCATCGGCGCTGCGCAGGTATCCCTCCAAAGCGCTGATAATTCTGACAGAGTATCTTACGCTGCCAGATTCTGTGCACAGAAGATCAAGAAGGTGGCTTGTCTTCAGAAGCCATTCTGGCAAATCATCGCTGGTTGCGAGGACTGCGCAGGGAAGCATGGTTCCGTTTTTTTCCAGAATCGGGGAACCATGGGCAAGCAGATGATATGCGGGCTTCTCGCCGGTGCCGTTTGCATCTGTAACAGCTTTGATAAATTCGGCGCAGGTCATGCCGCGTTTTCTGTTCCTAGGATTTGAAACAGCAAAGGCTTCCAGCATATCGGCAAGCTGTTCGTAATGATGAGCAGACGTGTTTGCCGGTTTGCAGGAATCCGCAAAGCTCCTGCTTCCGGTTATCATTACGTTTCTGCTCTCGGAACTGCAGTTAACCTGACCGTCTGTTACTTTCACTGCGAGAATCTGCTGCTTTCCCGAGATAAACATGCCCACCAAATCAATGACACGGGGTTCGGTATTTCCAGGCAGAGCAATCTCCCATGAACGCTGGCGTTCCTGTATCAGATTTCTGGCCTTCATTGCTTCTCTGACGGCAGGGAGAGAGGCGTTAAGCCCGTTTGAAACTTCCATGGATGTCGGGTTCCTGTTGTTGTCATGTTTGAATGATTCAACAAAATCGTCCAGCTGTTTCTCAAGTTCTTCGGCTGAAAGACGTGTCGCCGGCCGGCCTGATTTTGCGGCAATTTCAAGACTTGCCATGCCGTTTTTCAGGAATCTTCTGCGGATTTCAGTAACGGTATTCTCCCGCATGCCGAACTTGCCGGCAACATCCTTGATCATAGTGCCATTAGAGAGTTCAAGCACCACGCCAGCGCGTTTTTTGACATCTTCTCCGGCGGGAATATTTCCGGAAGCAATGCCTTTAAGACTGATAGCATCTGCTTCATTTAATTTAATAGGATCTACATGTTTAGGCATCTCGCACCACCATAATATATAGCAACGGTTTTATAGCAATAATACTATGATGAAATCATATCACAATATAGCAACGTAGACATTGGTATTAGGTGATTCATAGAACACAAAATGATACCGAAGCAAGGAGACAATGCAGTTAAGCAAAACAGTTATTGGAGTTCTGTGCTGACGGATGTCAGGAATTTCTAAAGATAAGGTCAAGCAGCAGATAATGGCAATTTCTCAGTCAGAGGAGGGGCTCAATGGAATTACTTCAAGATCCCAAAATTAACAAATTTCTATGTAAAATCTGATTAGCCAAAAAACGCTTACAGCACATCACTGGGTGACCGCACTCTTCTTTGTTTTCCTCGCTTTCTTGGGATGATGTTTCCTGTCATATTCTTGTCGTAATGAAAGTGG
>NZ_JBGVBR010000077.1:0-15552 GCF_045225735.1 Succinimonas sp.
AGCTGCCGGATCATACTCTGGTATTTGTGGAGGATCTGCCCACCTATCACGCCAAGCTGGGCCGCACTGATGAAAAGCTGGCCATTAAGATAACCGAGCAGATCAAGCGTCCGGAGTTTATGAAGAACGAGCTGGCTCTGGTGCTCCGGCGGCACCGGGGAGCCGCGGATGAGGAATCCGAAGAACAGCAGGAAACTGAAGCCTGAGTCAGAAAATCAGCCTTCGGTTCCGGAACAATTACATGGAGCGCAAAATGTCAGATATTGATGATGTATGGGCAGAGGCCTTGAAGGAGCAGAAAGGCGTGGAGCTTTCCGATGAGCCTAAGAAGGCGGAATTCGAAGACTTTTCCCAGTCTGAAAAAAAGCCCGTCACCCCCGAGGAACAGGCCAAGCTTGATGCCATTATGGATATTCCGGTGACCATTACCATGGAGGTCGGCCGTTCCCAGATTACCATCCGCAACCTGCTGCAGCTGAATCAGGGCTCCGTGGTGGAGCTGGATCGGGTGGCCGGCGAGCCCCTGGACGTGCTGGTTAACGGCACCCTGATTGCCCACGGGGAAGTGGTGGTGGTAAATGACAAGTTCGGTATTCGTCTCACCGATGTTATCAGTCAGATTGAACGCATTAAGAAGCTGAAGTAGAAAAGACGCGCCGGGGGCCCGGGATCTGCGGGCGGAGAAATCCGGTTCCGGACATGATGCCCGGATTGTTTATTCGGCTGTTCTTCTGTTCGACTGTTCGTCTATTGCGCAGAGTCGTTTTTCGAAGATCCCTTTGGCGCTTATCCTGCGGGAGAGGAGGTATGTGTTGAAAAAAATTCTTGGTATTCTGCTGGCGGCGCTGATTTTTCTCTGGGGGGCGGAACCGGCGCTGGCCCGGGAGCTGACCCTTAATGCCGTTACGGTGACCACCAATGCCGACGGTTCGCAGGAGTATTCCCTGACCTTGCAGGTGCTCCTGCTGATGACGGCTCTGTCCTTTCTGCCGGCCATTCTGATCATGATGACCAGCTTTACCCGCATCGTGGTGGTGCTGGCCATTCTCCGGCAGGCTCTGGGACTCCAGACCACTCCGTCCAACCAGATCATTGTGGGCATTGCTCTTTTTCTGTCCTTTTTCATTATGAGTCCGGTGCTGGACGAAATTAACGACAAAGCTTTGCAGCCCTATATGAATGATGAAATCACGGCCCCGCAGGCTTTGGAAAACGCCAAGATCCCCATGAAGAACTTCATGCTTTCCCAGACCCGGCCTCATGACATCGGGGTCTTTGCCGAATTTGCGGGAGAGGTTTACGAGACCAAGGAGCAGGTGCCTCTGAAGGTGCTGATCCCGGCCTTTATGGTCAGCGAGCTTAAAACGGCTTTTCAGATGGGCTTTATGCTGTTTCTGCCGTTTCTGGTCATTGATCTCGTGGTGGCCAGCATTCTCATGGCCATGGGCATGATGATGCTGTCTCCCATGATTGTGTCGCTGCCCTTCAAGATCATGCTGTTTGTGCTGGTGGACGGCTGGTCTCTTATCATGGGCAGTCTGGTGTCCAGCTTCGGTCTGGGAGGATAGCGTGAATCCCGAGGTCTTTGTGGATATCGTCAGAGAGGCTTTGTGGGTGGTGACGGTGCTGGTGGCGGCCTCCATCCTGCCCTCTCTGGCCGTGGGACTTCTGGTGGCCGTGTTTCAGGCGGCGACCTCCATCAATGAACAGACCCTGAGCTTTCTGCCCCGTCTTCTGATAACCGTGGTAGCCCTGGCTCTGGGAGCCCATTGGGGCCTGGAAAAGCTGATGAGCTTTTTCCGGCATCTGGTGGATCTGATCCCCTCGGTTATCGGCTGAACCGGGGCGGACAAGGTTAGGGACTGCGGCAGGGGAAAAGGGATAAATGGTATTTTCAGAGGAAATGTTGCTCTCCTTTATGGCATCTCTGATATTGCCGTTTCTGCGCGTTTCCTCCTGTGTCATGGCCATGTTCGCTCTGGGCTCCCGGAGCGTGCCCTCCATTGTGAAGCTGGGACTTTCCCTGGCGCTCACCGTCATTATCTATCCCATGGTTCCGGAAATGCAAAATATCCCGGATCTCATGAGTCCGGGCTTCTTTCTGCTGGCAGGCTATCAGATCATTATCGGCATTATGATGGGGTACGCCACGCAGTTTATTTCCCAGATCTTCGTGGTGGCCGGACAGGTGGTGGCCATGCAGACAGGTCTGGGCTTTGCCTCCCTGGTGGATCCGGTGTCCGGTTCCAATACCCCGGTGGTGGGGCAGTTCTTTTCCGTGCTGGCTACCATTCTCTTTTTTGCGGTGAACGGCCATCTGGTGCTGTTCCGGCTTCTGGCGGAAAGCTTTGTAACCCTTCCGGTGGGCTTTGCGGGCTTTTTCAGCATCCCCTTTATGGAATTCGCCCGTTTCGGGAGTCTGATGTTTTCATTGGCGCTGTCCCTGTCTCTGAGCTCCATCTGCGCCATGCTCCTGGTGAACTTTACCTTCGGCGTGATGACGAGAGCGGCCCCGCAGCTTAATATCTTCAGCCTGGGCTTTGCGGTCTCCCTGCTCTGCGGCCTCATTGTGCTCCGGCTGGTGCTGACCGGCTTTCTCCGGCACTGGAACGAGGCCATGAACCGGGTGTTTGACCTCTCCTGTTCCCTGATAAACACCTCCTGTCCGGGCATTTTTTAAGAGCTTCAGGGGACGGAATCCTCCCCGCTTTATTCATGCGGCATTTATCCGCAAGGTTTGGCGGCTCTTCATTCACTCGCGGCATTTTGCGGTTACGAAGGGGTTGTCATTTCCCTGAACCTGTTTGATAAGCTGGTTTCTTCGGCATTCCCAGGCGTCCGGCGGGTATTTTTTGTCCCAGATCTCCATAAACTGCCGATCCCCTTTGGAAAACTTAAGCCCGTGCTGTCTGGCCATATATTTGAAGGATCGGGCGATAAAGCCCCGGGTGTATTCCGGCGGCTCTGCGGCTCTGGGCTTATCCTCCGATATGAAAAACCGGCACTTCCCGTAGACAGCCTGCTCCGGATGGGGAAACTGCCGGTAGCGGTAGGCCTTCCGGTCATCGTTGACTTCTCCCACTGCCGGGGCCAGGTTATGCATGTCGCCGGCCATGATTTCAAATTCCGGCACGTTATTGCAGTTATTGCGGCCGCCCTGTTTCCAGCACGCCATCTGTCCGCCGAACCAGGAGGCCGGCACAATATGCTCCCATTCGATGCGGCGGGCGCGTTTTTCCTGTTTTCTGATTTTGTAGCCGCAGGCGGCGATATCCGGGTAGATTTTGCCGTTGCGGAAGATCAGAGGGCAGCGGCAGTAGAAGGTTTCCGGAACTGGAGCCTCCCGGTATATTTTGATGAGCTCTCTTTTGGACTTTTCAAAAGGAATATACTGCTGCCGGGGATCCGCGAGAGAGTGATATGATGGCGTTTCCCGGGAGCCGGGAACGGCGTCTCCGGCCGGGGAAGGACGGGGCAGCTCATGGCGTTCCGGGAAGGGGAGTCCCGCAAAGCCGCTGAGATCCCGGAACACGGAGACCAGATTGCGATGAATATCCGGCCGGATGCAGATAAGGAGCAGGGACGACATCCCGGCGATATCCGCGGCTATCACGGCAGTCAGGAATGTCCGGTAAGTAAATTTTTTCAGGAAGAGCAGCAGCTTGACAGGGGAGAACATTTTCTGAATCCGGAGATAAACTTAACTCATTTTAACATACTTGCTCCGGTTAAGGAATAATTTATCTTTGAGTTAAGGATATTAATGCAATGAGCTATGGCGCATAGACTGTCACTGCGATGATATGGCGCCGGGGTTCCGCCGGAAAACAAAACACGAATACAATAAATCCGCTTTACTAAATCAATCTGTCAAAAGTATTGAATTTTCCCATAATGCCGGTTATTATTCTACAACAGAGCTCTTCACAGGTTCAATATCAGAGCTGCTCTGACAAGAGGCTGCGACGGACAGCCGCCATCGCAGGAAATCAGGTTCGGAAGGCAAGCGGCCTCCTGGGGGATTTCAGGAGCGGTTCACAAAATCGTTGTGCCGGATCTGGTAACGGCTATACTTACCTGTCTGGAGTATCAAGGAAATGGCAGAAAAAGAGGATAACATGGCAGAAAAAATGGCGGATAACACTTTTAAGGCGGCCGGCGCCGGGGAACTGACCGCTGAAAAAGCAGCTTTGCGGATTTCGGAACTCAGAAGGCTCATTAACAGATACGCCTATGAATACTACACGCTTGACGATCCCTCGGTGCCTGACGCCGAATACGACCGGCTTTTTCAGGAGCTCCTGACACTGGAAAAGGAGCATCCGGATCTGGACACCCCAAATTCCCCCACTCATAAGGTGGGCGGGCCCGTGCTGGAGGACTTCAAAAAGGTAACCCATAAATCCCGGATGATGTCCTTGGATGACATTTTCAACGACGGGGAGCTCTCCGACTTTGTCAGAAGAGCCGCGGCCGGACTTAATATGTCCGAGGCCGATATTGAATTCTGCGCCGAGGTGAAGCTGGACGGCCTGGCCTGCAGCATCATTTACGAAAACGGCGAGCTTGTTCAGGCGGCCACCCGGGGGGACGGTCAGACCGGCGAGGATGTTACCGCTCAGGTGCGCACCATCAGGAACGTGCCCCTCACCCTCCACGGAGACCGGATCCCGGAATATCTGGAGGTGCGGGGGGAGGTATATATGCCCCATGCCAGCTTTAACGCCCTGAATGAAGAGGCCCGGAAAAACCCTTCCTCCAAAAACCGGGTTTTTGCAAATCCCCGGAATGCGGCCGCGGGCAGTCTCCGGCAGAAGGATCCCGCCATTACCGCGAAGCGCGGTCTTACCTTTAACTGCTACTTTGTCCCGGAATGCCGGGGATTTGATCTGCCCGTCCGGCATTCCGACAGACTGGATCTGGTGCATAAATGGGGCATCCCCGTTAATTCCGAATACCGGACGGGCAAGGGGCTCGGCTTCCTGCAGGAGTTCCACAGATCCGTTCAGGAAAAGAGAATGCAGCTCCCCTATGATATCGACGGCGTGGTCTACAAGGTTAATAACACGGAGCAGCAGGAGATCCTGGGATATGTGTCCCGGAGTCCCCGCTATGCCGTGGCGCACAAGTTCCCCGCGCAGGAGGAAATCACCACCGTCCGGGCGGTGGATTTTCAGGTGGGACGCACCGGAGTAATCACTCCCGTGGCCCGGCTGGACCCGGTTAACGTGGCCGGAGCCACCATCAGCAATGTTACCCTCCATAACGCCGATGAAATTGAAAGATTGGGACTTAAGCTGGGGGATCATGTTTCCATAAGAAGAGCCGGAGATGTTATTCCGCAGGTGGTGCGGGTTATTGCCGACATGAGAACCGGCTCGGAAAAGGAAATTATCTGGCCTAAGGTCTGCCCCGTCTGCGGCAGCAGTCTCGAGAGACTTCCCGAGGAAGCGGTCACCCGCTGCACCGGAGGACTCTTCTGCAAGGCGCAGCAGAAGGAGGCCATTATGCATTTCGTGTCCCGCAATGCCATGAATATTCAGGGGCTGGGAGACAGCTTTGTGGACGCCTTCATGAAGGCTGGTCTCCTTAACGGCATTAACGATATCTACCACCTTACCGCTGAAGCCATGGCCAAAGTGCCTTACGGAGAAAGAGTCAGCAGTACGGAGGAAAGCGCGGACAAAGAGGCCCGGGCCGGCGGCGACTCCGCATCCGAAGCGGATGATCTCATGCCCGGAGAGGTTTCGGACAAGGGGGAGATTGACCTCTTTTCAGAAGCGGAAAGAAAGGCGGTGACTGTTCTCAGGGTGGGGGACAAAAAGGCCGCCACCATTAAGAACAACATTGACAGCAGCAAAAACTGTCCCCTAAACAGGTTTATCTACGCTCTGGGGATCCGGGAAACCGGGGAAGCCACCGCGCTGACTCTGGCCCGGCGCTATGCCTCGATTTACGACCTGGAAAAGGCCTCGCTGGAGGAGCTTATGACCATTCCCGACATCGGCATGGTCAGCGCCGAGCATATTGTGAATTTCTTTAAGGAGGAGCATAACCGGGATATTATCAGGGACATTCTGGAAACCTGGGGCCGGGAACCGGAGAGCATCAAGCAGGACAGTCAGGCTCTGGAGCAGATCTCCGGAAACTGGTTTTTCGGCAAAACCGTGGTGCTTACCGGCACTCTTTCCCGGAAGCGCTCGGAGGTCAAGGCCGAGCTTGAGGCTCTGGGCGCCAAGGTCAGCGGATCCGTGTCCCGGAAAACCCATCTGGTGGCTGCGGGAGAGTCTGCCGGCACCAAGCTTCAGGATGCTCAGAAGTACGGGATTGAGGTGATTGACGAGGAGGAGCTTAACCGGAGGCTTGCCGAAGCTCATCAGGCTGCCGGTTCCTGAATATTCCGCTTCCCGCCCGGAGACTTCCTTAAAACAAGGTTCTGACAGCCACGCCATGAAAACCTGTCAGGGCGTTATGAGCCTTGTTTGCTTCAGTTCCCGCTGTCTCCGGTTCTTGTTTTCTGCCGCTCCTTTCCTGCGGTTTCATGTTTTCCGGATCTTTCTGTGAAAGATCTCAAGAAAAACCTGCCGCTGTGTTTATCCTTTTTTATCGATATCCGATAATTCATAATAGAGATAGGTTTAAAAATTTTCTGTTGTTTTACAGGGGTAAGAGAGATGGCAATAAATTTAAAGAAGGGCAATTCCGCCAATATCGGCATTAAGCACGCGCTGGTAGGACTGGGCTGGAATCCCAGCTCCGGCGGCGATGATTACGATCTTGACGCTTCCGCCTTCATGATCGGCGCTAACAACAAGATCCCCCGGGATGAATTTTTTGTGTTCTATAACAATCAGGTTTCCTACGACGGTTCCGTAAAGTCCAGCGGCGATGACAGAACCGGCGGCAATTCCGATGGCGGCGATGACGAATCCCTGACTGTGGATCTTGATGCAGTGGATCCCCGGATCAAGGAAATCATTTTTGTGGTGTCAATTTACGAATGCTTTGACAAGGGGCAGCATTTCGGGCAGGTGGATGACGCCTATATCCGCATCGTGGACGAGGATACCGGCCGGGAAATCGCCCGCTATCAGCTGGATGACGATTTTGACGGGGCAACTCTTATCGAGTTCGGCAAGCTGGTCAGAAACGGCAAAAGCTGGACCTTTGTGGCCCTTGGCAATGCTTATGTCAAGGAACTTGATTATCTCGTCAACAAATATGCTTAAAAAGCTTTTTTCTGGTTGGTAATGACATGATTGATTTAAAGAAGGGCTCCCGGTTCAACCTTAAAAAGGCTGATGAAAACCTCCCCTCGGCGGACGGCCATAAGGGCATTGCCGAATTCTGTGTGGGCTGCAACTGGGGCAAGATCCACAGCAAGGGGTTTCTGGGGCTTTTTCCCAGCACCGAAGAGGTGGATCTGGATTTAAGCTGCATCCTTTTTGACAAAGACCGCAAAATGGTCGATTACATCTATTCGCCGCAGTATCTGCCGGAGTTTCTTATCAAGTACGGCTATCCCCGGGGCAAGCTTTTTACGGAAAACGGCGCCTTAAGGCACAGCGGCGATGACCGCGCCGGCGATGAAATCAATAACGACCGCGATAATGAAATCATTCAGGTGGATCTCCGGAAGATTAATCCCAACGTGCAGCAGATATTCTTTTTTCTGAACTATGCGGAGGATTCCGGTGATTTTGCCAAAATTCCCTATGCCTCCATCAGGCTGTTTGAAGGCACGCCGTCCGTGGTCAAAAAGGTTCATGCTTCATTCAACGTGGCCTCGGATCCTTCCTTCAGAGGACGGAAATCCATGGTTATGGGCAAGCTTTTCAAGGACAGCGATGGCAGCTGGTGCTTCGAGGCCCTGGGCGATCCCCTGAATGCCGAAAATGTCTGCGAGACCATGAATCAGATTAAGCGAAGCTTTGTTTAACTTTGTTTAAACAGAGCCGCGCTGATGGTTTTACAGACAGATCGTAATAAGAAGGCGATATTTGAGTAAAAAAACTGGTCAAAAAACAACAGTAAACTGAAATACGAAAATAACAGGGATTGCCGGTGAGCGGCAGTCTCAGTTCTGATCTTACTTATGCAAAGTTCCTTAGGAGACTAATATGCGAAGACTTCCGGTCTATTTGCTTTTGGATACCTCCGGTTCCATGTACGGCGAACCCATTGAAGCTGTTAAAAACGGCCTCAACGTTCTTTTGTCAGCCCTTAAAAGCGATCCATATGCTCTGGAAACCGCTTATATCAGCATCATTACCTTTGATTCCAAGGTAGAACAGATTGTGCCTCTCACTGAAATCAATGCGGTAACGGAGCCTTCCCTCACTGCCAGCGGCTGCACCGAGATGGGACATGCTCTTTCCAAGGTGGCCGAGTGCATTTCCACTGAGGTGGTAAAGACCTCCGCCGAACAGAAGGGCGACTGGAAGCCCATGGTGTTCATCATGACGGACGGCGGTCCCACTGATGACGTCGATAAGGGCATTCAGGACTTCAAGGCGGTCAAGACCGGCGTGGTGGTAGCCTGCGCTGCCGGAACCTCCGCTGATACGAAGGTGCTGAAGAAGATTACTGAAAACGTGGTCTCTCTGGATTCCACGGACAGCGAATCCATCAAGGCCTTCTTCAAGTGGGTGTCCGCCTCTGTCAGCAGCGGCAGTCAGAAGATCGAGGAATCCGGCGCCGAATCCTCCGGCATGGATGACCTGCCTCCTCCGCCTGATGAGATCAACGTGGTGGTTTAACAGGAAGGTTTCCGGGAGGATAATGCGGGATGACGAGACGATTGCCTGTTTATTTGCTGATTGACACTTCAGGTTCCATGAAGGGGGAACCCATAGAATCCGTAAAGGTCGGGCTGGATGCCATGGTGTCCACCCTGCAGCATGATCCCTTTGCGCTGGAATCGGTGCATCTCTCGCTGATCACCTTTGACAAGGATGTGACGCTTCTTTTTCCGCTGACTCCCATTGACGAGGTGGTTATCCCGGAAATCAAAACTCCTGATTTCGGTCCTACCCATCTGGGCAAGGCTCTGGAACTCATGTGTCAGAGAATTGATGCCGAGTTTATCAGGAATACCCCCGCTGCCAAGGGGGACTGGCTGCCGGTCTGTCTGGTGATGACGGACGGCAAGCCTTCGGACATCATGGTTTTTGAGAACATGGTTCAGGAAATTTCCCGAAGAAGATTCGGGCAGTTTATTGCCTGCGCCGCCGGGCCTCAGGCTGATGTGAACGCCCTGAAGAGGCTCGCGACCTCGGTATACAAGCTGGAAAACCTGGACAGTGATTCCTTCATCAAATTATTCCAATGGGTGTCGTCATCCATTGATGACTGCAACCGCAGTCAGGGTATTGGTTCCGACAGCGCCGAGCTGCCGCCGCCGCCCAGCGAGATTAATCTGGTTTTATGATGTGTCCGGTTCGGAGATGACGGACAAGCGCAGCTGATTTTACGGATGATTTATGACAGAAGAGAACTTCAAAGAAGACAGCGAAACGGTTTTGAGTCCCGGAGATACGCCTGTTTCGGAGGCAGCTTCCCCGCAAAATGATCCCCAAATGGAAAAGACCGCGGACAGATTATCCGGGAAAGAGATCGAGGCGGAGGACGTTCCCGGCGATCAGGGGGCTCATGCTTCATCAGATAACGCTGCGTCCGGTGAAGAATCTTCCGGTGAGAATGACAGCGGCAGCAAAGCCGTGCCTTGGGAAAATCCCGGCGCTGTAAAACCGGAACCTGACATAGAAGTTTTTTATGATGCTGCCGGACTGGAGATTCTTACGGTTTGTCAGAACTTAAAAAGCGAAATAATGCGGCTGCTGGATAGCGAACGACTCACCGCGGAAATGGAGCAGCGCTGCTCCCGGATTACCCCGGATAAGGCTTTGGAATTCAATAAATCGATTCCGGAAACTGATGTAGTTAACCCTTTTTATGAGATTAAGAGAGATTACATAACGATAAGGCTTCCTGTGGGCATAAACAGGGATTATCACTTTACGTTTACCTACAAAAGCGATGCCGCTGAGGATTGCATTGTCGTCAGACACACTTTCAGATTCAGAAGTCCGGACAGTGTTCCCGCTGAGAAGCCCTCCGGGAGTTCGATCACTGCTCCCGATGCCCAGCCAGACAGCGGCCGGATATCGGGAACGGAGCCTCCCGCAGCTGTTCCGGCCCCTGAAGGCAGCAGTCAGCCGCAGGAGACCGATCCTGCTTTCGGCAGCGCTGCTCAGGCTGTAACGGACAAGAATACAGATGCTCAAACCAGTGTCCTCAAAACCATAGATCCTCCCCGGAACTATTCTGAAAATGAGGCTGCCGCCCCGTCTGAAAACGCCGCAGCGCCGGCCGGAGAACCGGACAGTGTCCGGTTCAAGACCGGGACTGCGGCCAAACCGGAATCATATCAGGAAGCAAATCTGGAATCGCCGCGGCCGGTTAACTGGCCCCGGTTTGATGATGATCATAAATCAGCGGCTGCTAAAAATTCGCCCGAGACCGAGGTTAAGCCGGATCTCGTTCAGACTGCCCCGGTTACCCCGAAACCTCGGCCTAATCCCCGGGATCTTTGGAAGGATATCGAGACAAATAAGAGCATCCATTATTACAAGTCCGATACCGCAACTGGTTTCTGCGCTGCGGACAGCGGGAAGGTGAAGATTTTCGGGGCCAGCAGAAGAGGCCGCTCTCATGCCCATGTGGGAGCTCCCCGGGATGACGATTTTCAGATAAAGACCGATGACAAAACCGGATGGACTTATCTTGTGGTGGCTGACGGAGCCGGCTCTGCCAAGTATTCCAGAAGGGGAGCGGAACGGGCCTGCGAGGTGGTGGCGGAAAGGCTGCCGGATTTGGTTAAAAATGAGAAGTTCCAGGAGGCCCTGACCCGGCTGGAGAGCAATCCCGGCTTCGGCGAGGCGGAGCTGGAGCAGCTCAGAAAGAGCGCTTACTACGTGCTCCCCAAAGCGGCTCATGAAGCCTTTAAAGCCTTAAACGATCTGGTGCCTTCCGCTCCGGAAAAGGCAGAGCTCCGGGATTATGCCACTACGCTTCTCTGCGTTATCACCAGAAAGATGCATGACCGGCAGCTCATTATCTCCTTTGCCATCGGGGACGGAGCCATTGCGGTTTATGACGCCGGTAATTCCGCAAACACCCATCTTATGAACACTCCGGATTCCGGAGAATTTGCCGGACAGACCAGATTCCTGACCATGAAGAGCATTTTTGCCAATTCTCAGGAGATTATGGCGCGGATCCGGATTCAGTGCGTGCCGGACTATACGGCCGTAATGCTCATGACGGACGGGGTTTCCGATGCCAAGTTTGAGACCGAAAGCCTTTTGGAGGATAAAGCCAGGTGGGATGATTTCTGGCAGGATCTCACGGTTAACGGAAGCGATGATTCTCCGCCCCTTAATCTTGATTCCAGTGCGGAGGAGCTTTCAAAGCAGCTTCTGGAGTGGCTTAATTTCTGGGTTGTGGGCAATCATGATGACAGAACAATAGTGGTGATGTGCAAAGGCGGTGCAGAATGAGTAAAGAACCGAATATTGTCAGGCTTACGGCTCTGGACGGCGCAGCCATTGAATTTGATGCTTCCGAGGTAATCGGTTCCGGCGCCATGAAGGATGTTTACTTCAGTACCGACAAAACCTATGTGGTGGGATTTTTTCGGAAAGAGCAGGATTCCAACACCCGGGAACGCCTTATAAAAATCGTGGATACCTATGCGAAGCAGCTTTTTGACAAGGAGGGCGGCGAAAACCTCAGAAAGCTGTTCTGCTGGCCGACGCATATCGTGGAATGGGAGCATAAGGGCATTAAAAAGCTGGGCATTACCTCTCCCACCTACCGTTCCAATTTCTTCTTTGCCAGCGGCCGTTTTAAGGGCAAGGAAAAGGAGGGCAAGTGGTTTGCCTCCCCCAAGCTTCGGAACAAGATTCTGGAGGACGATCAGAAGGGGAACTGGCTTAATTATCTTCAGGTCTGCATCAAAATCGCCCGGGCGGTTAAAAGAATGCATGCCGCCGGACTGGCCCATTCGGATCTGTCCTACAAAAACGTGCTGGTGGATCCTCTTACCGGTGATGCCTGCATCATCGATATTGACGGACTGGTGGTGCCGGGCAAGTATCCCCCGGATGTGGTGGGCACCCCGGATTTTATTGCTCCTGAGGTGCTGGAAACGGTAAAGCTGCCCAAGGGAGATCCCAGCAAGGAGGTGCCAAAAATCACCACAGACCGTTATGCTCTGGCAGTGCTTATTTACATGTACCTGCTGTATCGGCATCCCCTCAGAGGCAGTATGATCTGCGATCCCAATGATCCCGCCAAGGATGAGGAGCTCTGCATGGGGAAGGAAGCTCTTTTTGTGGAGCATCCCACGGACAAGCGGAATCGGCCCAATGTCAGCAAGCTTGATAAATATGAACTCCCTCAGGGGGATGTTACCAAGCTGCCTTATAAGCTGTGCGGCCCTTATCTTGCGGAGCTTTTTGAGAAGGCCTTTATTGACGGCCTCCACGATCCTAAAAAACGGCCCACCGCCGATGACTGGGAAAAAGCTCTGATCAAGACCGTGGATCTCATTCAGCCCTGTCAGAATCCGAACTGCAAATCCAAGTATTTCGTGTTCGATAACAGCAAGAAGCCCTGCTGTCCCTTCTGCGGCACCCCCTATAAGGGAGAACTTCCCATACTGAATTTCTACTACCGGCCCCGGCCCTCGGAAAACTTCCGTTCGGAGAATTACCGCCTTATGGTCTTTACCAAGCAGTCCCTTTACAAATGGCACATCGACCGCAATGTGCATCCGAATGAAAAGATTGCGGACAAAGACAAGAAGCCGGTGGGAGATTTTCATTTCCATAACGGGAAATGGATTCTCATTAACCGGGCCATTCCGGACATGTACGATGTGACTAATCATGTGCCTGTTCCCATCGGAAAGAGCGTTGAACTCACTGAAAAGCGGCAGATTCTGTTCGGCAAGGATCCGGGATCCCGGCTGTGCATGGTGCAGCTGGTTTCCAATTAAGTCTTGTTATGCGGTAATTACAGTATGCTGAGAAGACTTCCGATCTTTTTCTTAATCGATGTTTCCGGCAGGATGAAGGAACATCTCGGAGTTTTGGATAAGGGGCTCAGACTGATAGTTGATGAGCTTTCCGGAGATCCTTATTCCCTGGAGACCGCCTGCATTTCAGCTATTGTCTTCGCTGAAAGGGCTGCTGTATTAAGCAAACTTACCGAGGTTTATGCTTTATCACCCTTTGATATCCCCTATTCCGGAGGCGAGGCCGATTACAGCGCCGGCTTTGAAGCTCTGATACGGGAAATAAGAAGCGATGTGGTGAAGTCCACGGCGGCGCAGAAGGGGGACTGGCGCCCTCTGGTCTTCCTGTTTACCGCCGGAGGAAAGATATCTCGTAAAAGCATCATTGACAGGTGGCAAAGGGACTATGCCCGGAATGTCAGCGTCATTGTATTTTCGCTGTCAGACCAGGCTGATTATCATTATCTGGGACAGCTTTCTGATCAGATATACGAGATGAAGGATCTTAACGGCAGCGCGGTGAGAAGCTTTTTCAAATGGATATCGGCTTCTATTCAGGCGGGAAGCGCGGCCGTTACGGACAGCGGAGACTGCTTCTCAAAGCATGAGATGCCTGATGCTGAAATAGACAATGTCAGGAAAATCGATCCCGAGCAATACAGGCAGAACAGCCGTCCTGCCCCGGCTCCCAGACCGGAACCCGCTCCGGCTCCGAGGCCAGATCCCGGATCTGATCCCTCTCCGGTTCCCAGACCGGCTCCGAGGCCAGATCCCGGATCTGATCCCGCTCCGGTTCCCAGACCGGCTCCGCAGGCAGATCCCTGGAAGGATCCTGCCAGGGGTTTTAAAACAATTATCAAAGGGGGCATGTACGTTGCCGGGATTGATTTTCCGCCGGGGTATGTCAAGCTGAGCATACAAAAAAACAGACAGCGCAGGTACTATGGTGATGACGGAGGCATTTATTATGCTGTTCGCAATGACAAATCAGTACATGTCATCAAGAATGGATTTTTTTCTGACAACATCACCCTTAATCTGGAAGTGGGACAGAGTCTGGAAATCGGGGACGGCGGAATCATTGAACTGTCCCAGATTCTTGTCGACTGGGATTAAGCGGGCCTTTTTGTTTTTTCTTTTCTCATTCCGTAAGGAGATCATGCCATGAGAAGACTGCCGATATTTTTTGTCATTGATGTTTCCGAGTCCATGGCTCCGCATCTGCAAAAGGTTGACAACGGGCTTAAGACCATAACCGGCGAGCTCAGCACCGATCCGTATGCTCTGGAAACAGCCTTTATTTCCACCGTGGTTTTTGCGGGACAGGCCCGGGTGCTTCATAAGCTTACCGAGGTATATGCTCTCACCATTCCGGCTTTGCCTCTGGGAGGCGGCACTGACTACGGCCGGGCCATGGATTGCCTGATGGATGAAATTGACCGGAATGTAGTAAAGTCCACCCGGGATCAGAAAGGGGACTGGAAGCCCATAATATTCTTTTTCACTGATGGCAACCCCACTTCTGATTCCTATAAAAAGGCCTTTAGCAGATGGAACCGGGACTATCGCGGCAAGGCAAACATTATCGCCTTCTCTCTGGGTGCCAAGATTGATTATTCGATTCTGGGACAGATTACCGAGCAGATCTATCTTTTGGACAACATGGACAGCGATACCGTGAAATCCTTCTTTAAATGGGTGTCTGCTTCCATTCAGACCAACAGCGTTGCCGTGGGCGATAATCAGGAGCTCAGCGACGAAAAGATGATGCCGGACGCCACCAGCATTGAAGGACTTCATAAGATCGATCTCCGGAAAGGCCCCAGGGCTGATCTGAGCAAGGGGATTGAGAACGACAATCTGAAGGTGATAATCGGGAAATGCGGCACCGTTAAAAGGAGATATATCATTCTTTATGAAAAGGATGGCAGCGGTTACCGCGAACTGGGCACCTACAAGATTCCCGACGAAGAAATGTATGACGCTTTGACAGCATCCGGCAGCGGGGCGGACTTTGATATCGACAAGGTAACATCTACCGGCGGTGTCTGCCCTTACTGCGGCACGAATTTTATTTTGAACAAGTGCTCCTGCGGCAAGATATTCTGCTCCCGGGATATTGCCAGAGAACTGCAGACCAGAGGACAGGCGGAACTGACATGTCCCTGGTGCAACAATACCGGCATCTACGGCTATGGTTCCTTCAGAGTGGGAACCGGTCTGGGCTAATAAGGCTTTTTCTGTCAGGCCTTTCCGCTGCCGCAGAGACTTTGGCGCCTTTCTGACGGATCATGGGGTATGCATTTCCAGAGAATGCTTCATCAGATCCGGGAGCAAGGCGTCGTTCATGATAAATCCGCAGCGGTTAACCAAAATTTTAAGCGGCACTTTTAGCGAACATCTGAATCCCGGGTTTTTGAGATTGGGTAACCTGCCGGAAATCCTGACAGGATTGCTCCAAGTGATCGGAT
>NZ_JBGVBR010000078.1:0-6749 GCF_045225735.1 Succinimonas sp.
CTTTTTCGCTGTGGCGTACATCCGGGCGGCCTCTCTGAGATGGTCGGCATCGATATGGCAGATCTCGGCCACCTTCTCCGGGGTATAATCCTTCACGATCTCCTTAAGTTCCTCATAGCCTTCGGTTCTGTTTTTAATAAACTCCTTATCCTCCAGCCCCTCGGAAATGATGATATTGATCATGCCGTTCACGAAGGCCACATTGGTGCCGGGCTTCAGCATCAGGTGCAGGTCGGCCTTTTCCGAAAGAGCGATCTTGCGGGGATCAACTACAATCAGACGCGTTCCCCTCATCACCGCCTGCCGGATCTGCATGCCGATCACCGGATGAGCCTCTTCGGGGTTGGATCCTACCAGCAGGATCACATCCACATCCGTAGTAATGTCAGAGATGGGGTTGGTCATGGCTCCGGAACCCAGAGTCATGGCGAGACCGGCCACGGAGGCAGAGTGACACACCCGGGCGCAGTTATCCACATTGTTGGTGCCGAAGGCGCAGCGCACCATCTTCTGAAGCATGTAGCAGTCTTCATTGGGAGAACGGGAACAGGCAAAGCCCGCCAGAGCATCAGAACCGTAAACCGTTTTGATTTCGGTGAATTTTCTGGCAATAAGATCCAGAGCCTCGTCCCAGGTGGCTCTTTCAAATTCCCCTGTATCCTGATTCTTAATCAGCGGGTAGCGGAGACGCTCCGGCGAGTGCACGAAATTAAAGGATCCGAACCGGCCCTTGACGCACAAAAGGCCCTTATTGGAGGGGCCATCGGCCGGCATGACGTCCAGAATGGTGTTGTCCTTTACCAGGAGATAGAACTGACAGCCGGTAGCGCAGTGCGGACAGGTGGTCAGCACCTTATTTACCTTGCTGGTCTGGTACTTCCGCATGTTCTTGGCCACCAGAGCACCGGTGGGACAGGCAGCGGCGCAGTTGCCGCAGAGCTCGCAGCTTGTCTCCTTCCAGTCCTTGCCGAAGGGAGCTTCGATAAAGGTTTTGGTGCCGATTTTAGAGGCGTTGAGCACCCCGTTTCCCACCATGCGGCTGCACATGCTGACGCAGCGCTGACAGCCGATGCAGAGATCAGGATAGTACGACAGAAAAGGATTATCTGTCATGTTAGGCAACTGTTGCGCGACTTGGGTCTTATAAGGGTTTTCCAGCGGGAGCTCAAACTCCTGCGCCAGCTTCTGGAGCTCGCAGTCGCCGGTTTTGCTGCAGCTCAGGCAGCGCACATCATGATGGGCCAGCATGAGCTGCAGCACCATCTGCCGGGCCAGCTTGACCTTGTCAGTGGCGGTAAGCACCGACATGCCATCCCAGATCTTGGTATTGCAGGCCGGCACCAGATTGGAGCAGCCGTCAACCTCCACCACGCACATGCGGCAGGAGCCGATTTCATTGACGTTTTTAAGATGACACAGGGTAGGAATGTAAATACCGTTACTCCGGGCCACCTCCAGAATGGTCTGCCCCTTCGCAGCCTGAAACTCCCGGCCGTCTATGACAATGCGGATCTTATCACTCATTATAAAAGACCTCCCTTCATGGTGCCGCTCCCGAACACATCGCACCGGAGGCATTTGCCGCACTCCTGCATGGCCTCCTCATGGGTCATGCTGTTCTCCACCGGGCAGAAGCTCTTCTTTCTTTCCCGGGCGGACTTTTCTGTAAGATTAACTCTGCCCATATGATGCCTCATGTTGCCGCGGCTTTCCGGAATTTCGATGTTCATCCGGTAATGGTGGTGGTAGCCCAGATACGAATCGATGTTCATGGCGGCCACCCTCCCGGCCCCGATGGCCAGAATGGCAGTGGCCGGACCGCTGACGCAGTCTCCGCCCACAAACACTCCCGGATGATCCTTCATGGCCGTGGTGGTGTCAGTGATAAAGCAGCCCCGGGTATTCTTTTCATAGGCAGAGAAGCCGTCAGACACAATGGACTGACCGATGGCCATGAAGATCACGTCGCAGGGGATCTCGTATTCCTCCTTGTCAGCGTCTCTTACCATGGGCATGCCGGTATTGCTGTCATAGAAGCTGGTAATCTGCGGCTTCGTAATAAGACTCTTAATATTCCCGTTTTCGTCCACCCGGATCTCGGAAGGCGCATACATGGTCATAAGCTCCACGCCCTCTTCAATGGCTCCCTGGATCTCCGAAGGCAGCGCCGTCATGTCCACCTGCGGTTCTCTTACAGCCAGAGTTACCGAGGCTGCGCCGCAGCGCACTGCGGAACGGGCGCAGTCCATAGCCACATTGCCGCCGCCGATAACCACTACGTTCTTGCCGGTAAAGTCCGGAATATCTCCGTGGCCGATGCGATCCAGCATCTCCACCGCGGAAGCCACATTGGGGTTGTCATAGTTCTTGATGGGAATTACCCGGCCCTTCTGCGCTCCGATGGCGATATAGACCGCGTCATATTCCTTCTCCAGTTCCTCCGTGGTGACATCGGCGCCGATGCTGACATTTAGCCGCACCTCGATGCCGCCTACCGCCAGAATGGCCTTAATGTCTTCATCAAGACGATCCTTGGGCAGCCGGTACCCCGGAATGCCGTAGCGCAGCATGCCGCCCAGCTTTTCCTTCGCCTCGTAAACCACTACGGAGTGCCCCATCCGGGACAGGAAGTAGGCGCAGGTAAGGCCGGAGGGGCCGCCTCCCACCACGGCGATTTTCTTGCCGGTATCCACCATGCGGGGGGCCGGGGGAATCCTGTCGGCATGAATCTGATCCACGGCGAACTTCTTGAGGCCTCTGATATTGATTTCCGCATCAATGAGAGTTCTCCGGCACTGGGATTCGCAGGGACGCTCGCACACAAAGGCGCAGGCAGTGGGGAAGGGATTGTCCTCTCTTATAAGATTAATGGCATCAGAGTATCGGCCGTCCTTGATAAGAGCGATATAGCCCGGAATGTTAACATTGGCCGGACAGTTATACATGCAGGGCACCTTTACCGAGACGCTGGACTGGCAGCGATGGTGATTGATGTGGTAAAGGTACTCGTCCTTGAAGTTCTTGATATTGGCCAGCACCATGTAGGCAGCTTCATAGCCGATGGCGCAGTCAGCTGTCTCCTTGATGGTCTGAGCCAGCCACAGCATATCCACGTACATATCCATGTCCGCGCTGCCGTCCAGCACCTTCTGAAGCATGTTCTCCAGCTGCTCCAGGCCCTTGGCGCAGGGCACGCACTTGCCGCAGGTCTGGCTGCGGGCGGTACGGAGATAAGCGATGTGAGTTGAGATGCAGCAGACCCCCGGAGGATTGGCCACCACTCTTTTCTGGAAGGTGGACAGAAAACTGGTTATCAGTTTGCTGCGCTGAGTGTTCTTCAGCTCATGTTTCTGTTCCATAGGATTACCGTAAAAGCGTTAAGAAAAGTCCGGGCAGGAAACCGGCTAACCTGGTGGCTGCCTGCCGCCGTAAAAAAGGATTAAAAAGACTTTCGACCGGTTCCGGGGAGTATCCGAAGTCCCGGCGGACAAAAAAAACTGATCTTCGTAATTTTACTTTTTTATGGTGGTGAAACACCTTAATTAAGCAGGGAATTTTGACAGATGTCACTCATAAACAGGCTGTTCCGCTGTGAATTCCATGCTCCGCATATGCTTCATGAAGCCGGGAACATTTTCAGGAACAACATATCATGAAGCATCTTCAAAAAGACATAATGCAAAAGCATCACTGTTATCATAATTGTTTTTCATGCTGATATTTCAGCATGTCATTTTGCGAGAATCTTCATTTTTGTTGTTTTTTAGTCACACCGATTCCCAAAATCAGCCATTTCATAAAAATTCGGGGTTACCCAAACGAAATTCGTTGACAAAGTATATTGATAATCTATACTTTGGCGGTTGTTTTCACTAACAGTCATTGAATTGAGGTATTTTCATGACACAGGTAAATACGGACATTGCCAGGAATCTCTCAGCTGCCAAAAAAACGGCGAGTTATGACAAAGCAGCCAAACTGCTGCTCAGCAACAAGGATATTCTGGCAAACATTCTGAAAGAATGCGTTTCGGAATTTCAGGAATTTGACAGGAACTTCATCAGGGACAAGTGTCTTCTGGACGGGGTAAGCGTTGACAAGTATTCCGTGGACTGGGATGCTCCGGATGATGACAGCAACGGCACAGAAAGCATTACCGGGCTCAATCCTGAAGATAACACCATTCTCGAGGGGAAGAGAAACTTTGATCTCCTGTTTGAAGCTCAGGTGCCCCTAACCGAGAATAACAGGCGGCGCCGCAAGAAGGCAAAGGGACATCAGGATGCTGCGGCTTCAGGCAAAGAGGATGCGGCCACTTCTTATGAGCCGGAAAAAATTGTTTTGATGTTCAATTTGGAAGTCCAGCAGGATACCAGCCCGGACTACCCCCTGATAAACAGGGCTATTTTTTATATCTGCCGGATGATTGGAAGGCAGCAGCGCATGATCAAGGATTTTGACTACAGCAAGATGCGCAAGGTCTATTCCATCTGGATATGTCCCAATCCTAAAAATGAAACGAGCAATCGCATTTTCAGATACCGATTTCATCCGTGTCAGGCGCTCAAAGAAGTGCTTAAGAACGATGAGACATATGTCGACGAGAGTGATGATCTGATGAAGACATTGCTAGAGGAGAATCAGCACGATTTGATGGAGATTATTTTTATCTATGTTGCCAATTATCAGCTGGATAGTCCAACTCCGGTCATAAAAATGCTGGGAAACCTTTTTTCACGGCAAAAAACAGTTGATGAACGGAAGAAAATTTTGGAAAATGAATTTGGCATCAGAATGACGAAAGAAGATACCGGGAGGATGGACGAAATGTGCAACATGGGGCAAGCCTTGTTAGATGAAGGGATTGAAATAGGCGAGGCTAAAGGGATCAAAATAGGCGAGGCTAAAGGCAAAGCGGAAGGCAAAGCGGAAGGCAAAATTGAAGGTATCAAAATAGCTCGGCTTGGAAGCGTTAAGAATGCCAGAAAAGAATTGGGGTGTACCTGGGAACGTGCGATGGCCGTTGTCGGCATTCCTGAAAACGAGTATGCGGAATACAAGGAAATGCTGAAGAAGGAGGGGCAGGCTTTGACCTGACAGCGGCTCCGGGTTTAAGTGTTTGCTGTTTCCTTGTTTATGCATGCGGCGAGACAGAGGCTTTGTACGCCTTCTTCTTGCCGCTTTTGCATTCACAAAGAGGTACTCTTGAGACAGAAAGGAGATGGACGAAATGTGCAACATGGGGCAAGCCTTGTTAGATGAAGGGATTGAAATAGGCGAGGCTAAAGGCAAAGCGGAAGGCAAAATTGAAGGTATCAAAACAGCTCGGCTTGGAAGCGTTAAGAATGCCAGAAAAGAATTGGGGTGTACCTGGGAGCGTGCGATGGCCGTTGTCGGCGTTCCTGAAAACGAGTACGCGGAATACAAGGAAATGCTGAAGAATGAGGGGCTGGCTTTGACCTGACAGCAGTTCCAGGTTTAGGTGTTTTCAGTTTTTCCTGTTTACGCAGCTGTGAGAAAGATGCTTTGTACGCTTTCTTCCTGCCGCTTCCGCTCGCCATCCATCGGCCAGCCTCTTCCTCCGTTAAACCGCTGGCTTTTCCCTTTCCTCCGGGAGCCCCGCATTATCCCTGAAATGCCCTAAGGAAACCTGATACTCCTGAAGCTCCTCCGGGGTGTTGAGATTAAGGTAATTAAAGCGGCGTTCCTCCGGCACCTCGCAGAGACGGTAAGCCGACTTCATGATGGCGTTACGCAGCCTGAGATCCCCCTTTTCCAGACATTCCCGGAACACCGGGATCATCCGCCGGGAATACAAAGCCGCCAAAGGCTGCCATCTTCCGTTAACCGCCGGTATCAGGGCATCCTCGCCCCGGTAATCGGCAATAATCCTTCCGGCCTCTTCTCCGGTAAAAGCCGGCATATCGCAGGCAATAACGAAAAGGGGATCCTTTTCCGCATGACCGAGCGCCGTAAGAATGGCCCCCAAGGGGCCGGTGCCGGGATACTCATCACGAAGAGGGGTAAAGCCGGGATATTCATAATGCTGATCCGGCGCCAGTGAGAGATAACGGCAGGGAAAAAAGCTGAGCCGCCCGGCTAGCGCCTCAAAAAACCGTCGCCCCGCGGAATCCTTGAGTTCCGCCTTCGGAAATCCCATGCGGGAGGACCGGCCTCCGGTCAGCACCGCCACGGCGGCATCAGGAACAATGATATTCGCCATGAACGCCGCCCGTCTTATGAAGCAGTCTGATATTTCCGATAACCATGTTTTTCTGCACCGCCTTGCACATGTCGTAAACGGTCAGAGCGGCGGCGGAAACGGCCGTAAGAGCCTCCATTTCAACTCCGGTGCTGCCGCGGTTCTTCACAGTGGCCCTGATAAGCACTGCTGTTCTCTCCTCATCAAGAGACAATGCCAGATCCACTCCGGAAAGCAGCAAAGGATGGCACATGGGAATGAGATCCGGAGTTTTTTTAGCCCCCATAATGCCGGCCACCTGAGCCACAGTAAGAACGTCGCCCTTTTTAATGCCGCCGCTTTTAATAAGGCTCAGGGTTTCCTCATTAACGTATACCAGCCCCTCGGCCACCGCCGTGCGCAGGGTGTCGTTCTTTTCTGACACATCCACCATGCGAGACTTTCCCTGATCATTGAAATGAGTAAAATCTGACACATTACCCTCCTATGCGCTGCATGCGGATCCGAATATGGTCATCATCCCCGTCTTGCGAGATACTGTGTTCCC
>NZ_JBGVBR010000079.1:0-6777 GCF_045225735.1 Succinimonas sp.
GCCCACACAGATTGTCTAAGCTGTTTGTTAAAGAACTTCGCTGAGCTTTACCCTGTCAGCGAATGCGTATTTTAGAGTTTTTTTGAAACCCGTCAACACTTTTTTTGAATTTTTTTTGAATCTTCTCGTGACCGTCCTCGGTAAAACGCCATTCAGAGCTTATAGCACAAGGCTTTGACAGAAATTAATATTTTTTTGTCTTTTAAGCTGCAATCCTCCGAATCCGGCTCACATTGGCCTATGTGTCCTGCTCCAGCCCCCGGAATCGCAGCTTTTTCCGCGCGTTGATTCATTTCAGAATTTGCCGTCGCCCTGTTCGGTCTTTGCAGCGTCAGAGGAATGACAGATAAAGTCCGGCATAGGGCCCCCGGATCCGGGTTGCCGCAGTAAGGCTTCCGGAATAATCCTCCCGGAGATACAGATAACGGTAACCCGCCACGGCGCCTCCGGAAACCAGCGTGCCCCCGAAATTCCAGTCCGCCCCCAGAAGACCGTCAAACAGCTTCTGATGGTTATGAGGCAGCGTCATAAACTCGCCCTCACCGCCGAAGGAAAGTCCGGTTCCCGGCGCCTCCAGGAACAAACGGCCGTAAACAAAGGGCTTGACATGGGTGAAGGAAATCCGCTCGCCGGCCTTCCGGTAACTCATGTCCCCGGCCTTGGCGCCGATGCCCAGTCTCAGTGAAACCGGTGTGAGATCAATCGCATTCCAGTAACCGATAACATCCAGGTGATTCTGCTTTGAGCGCATGCCCCCTGCGGTGTCGTGGTACAGCGTGCCTCTGAGCCTGATATTCGGAAGCACGGGAACGGCATGCTGGGCCTCTCCCCAGACATAAAGACCTCCCGGCGCCACCCCATAGGCTGCGCGCCCGGTGTGCCAGGATCCCCCGGTATCAGAAGTCATCTCGCTGTCCGCCGCCCAGTAAGCCGCCCCGACATTGAAATCTGCAAGACCGGCCTCCGCGCCGCACCCGAGAACAAGGCCGGAAAACGCCAAAGCCGCTCTTATGACGGCGCCTCCTCTCATGCTTGCTCCTTTTCTCATGCCAGTTCTGTGTCCCCTGTTAATTCCTTTATTTTGCATAGCTGTACCTGTCTTTTGTATTTCCTGCCCCAAACCCCTTGTTCCTCTTCCGGCAAACTCCGCGGCAGCATAAAAAATCCCTCCGCCTGATAACGGAAGGATTTCTGCATTTGTCACGGATGCCGCCGTGACACCGTTTGGCTGATTAGCTTAAAACCAGTTTGGCGTTGTCATCAAGATCCACGCTGACCTCTCTGTCTGAAGCCAGTTCGCCCTTGAGCACCGCCTCGGCCAGCGGGTTCTCAATATAGGTCTGAATAGCTCTTCTGAGCGGCCGGGCTCCGAATACCGGGTCGTATCCGATATCGGCGATTCTGTCCAGAAGATGATCCGGGAACCTGATTTCACAGCCGTTCTGAGCCAGTCTCTTTATGAGAACATCCAGCTGAATCCGGGCGATATTCTTGATATGCTCCTTGCCGAGAGGATGGAATACCACCGTCTCATCAATACGATTCAGAAATTCCGGCTTGAAACGGGTCTGCAAAAGCTCCATAAGATCCGCCTTTATTTCAGCGTACTCCTTATGCCCCGTTTCTTCCTGAATAATATCAGATCCCAAATTGGAGGTCATGATGATCACGGTATTCTTAAAGTCCACCGTGCGTCCCTGGCCGTCTGTCAGTCTGCCGTCGTCCAGCACCTGCAGCAGGATATTGAAAATATCCGGATGAGCCTTCTCGATTTCATCAAGAAGAATCACGCTGTAGGGTCTCCGCCGCACCGCCTCGGTAAGATAGCCGCCCTCGTCATAGCCCACATATCCCGGAGGAGCTCCCACCAGACGGGATACGCTGTGCTTTTCCATGAATTCGCTCATATCGATGCGCACCATGGCATTGACCGTATCGAACATGAATTCCGCCAGAGCCTTGCAAAGCTCGGTCTTGCCGACACCGGTAGGCCCCATAAACAGGAAGGATCCTATGGGTCTCTGGGGATCCCCGAGCCCGGCGCGGCTTCTCCTGATAGCATTGGCTATGGCATTGACGGCCTCCTCCTGTCCGATAACCCGCTGATGGAGATTTTCCTCCATATGCAACAGCTTCTGTCTTTCGCCCTCCAGCATCTTGGAGACCGGAATGCCGGTAGCACGGGACACCACCTCGGCGATTTCATTTTCCGAAACCTTGTTCCGAAGAAGCTTGGGGCCGCCGTCCTGCTTGATCTTCTCGCTCTCGGCAATCTGTCTCTCCAGATTGGGAATGGTCTCATATCTCAGCTTGGACGCATCATCATAGCGGACATTGCGCATGGCCACCTCATACTGATAGCGGGCAGAATCCAGCTCCTCCTTGAGATGCTGCACCCCGGTAAGTCCGGCCTTTTCCGCCTTCCAGATACCGGCGAGCTTATTGAGCTCCTCCTCCTTGGCGGCAATGTCATCGTCAATGGCCTGAAGGCGCTTCTTGCTGGCCTCGTCAGACTCCCGGGAGACTGCCTGACGCTCCATTTTAAGCTGAATCAGCTTATGCTCCAGGACATCCAGAGGCTCCGGCTTGGAATCCATCTGCAGCCTGATGCTGGCGGCAGCTTCGTCAATAAGGTCAATGGCTTTGTCGGGAAGCTGCCGGTCAGTAATGTAGCGATTTGACAGCGTTGCAGCCGCCACAATGGCCGGATCGGTAATCTGCACGTGATGATGGAGCTCGTACTTTTCCTTAAGTCCCCGCAGAATGGCAATGGTGTTCTCCACGGAGGGCTCGCCTACAAACACCTTCTGGAACCGTCTTTCCAGAGCGGCATCCTTCTCGATATACTTGCGGTACTCGTCCAGAGTGGTGGCGCCCATGCAATGCAAAGCGCCCCGGGCCAGTGCCGGCTTCAGCATATTTCCGGCATCCATGGATCCCTCGGCCTTTCCGGCTCCCACCAGGGTATGCAGCTCATCGATAAAGAGGATAATGTTGCCGCTCTCCTTTTCCAAAGCGTTAAGCACTGACTTCAGCCGTTCCTCAAAGTCGCCGCGGTACTTGGCTCCCGCCAGAAGAGCGCCCATGTCCAGAGACAGCACTCTTTTCTTCTTAAGGCCCTCAGGCACCTCGCCCTTGACGATGCGCTGGGCCAGGCCTTCGCAAATTGCCGTCTTGCCCACGCCCGGCTCGCCGATAAGCACCGGATTGTTCTTGGTTCTTCTCTGGAGCACCTGCATGGTGCGGCGGATCTCGTCATCGCGGCCGATAACCGGATCCAGCTTGCCCTTTTCCGCCAGAGCGGTAACATCCACCGTATATTTGCTCAGAGCCTGACGGGTGCTTTCGGATTCGGCGGAATTAACATTCTCGCCGCCGCGAATCTTCTCTATGGCCTCGTCAATGCGAGCGGCGGTAACATTGCATTTCTTAAGAATGGTCTGCACGTCGTAGTCATTATCAAAGGCCGCCTTCACAAAAAATTCCGTGGAAATGTAGCCGTCATTGGCTTTCTGCGCCAGCCGGTCACAGACATTCAGCACCTTGACGGAGGAGTTTGACAGCTGAATGTCCCCGCCGGCGCCCCGCACCGTGGGAAGGGACTTGATCTTCTCGTTTAGGAGAATATCAACAGCCTTGGGGTCGGCTCCGGCCAGAGTCATCAGGGGGGCGGTGGTGCCGCCCTCCTGATTCAAAAGAGCGCTCATAATATGCAAGGGCTCGATCATCTGCTGGTCATTGCCAATCACCAGTGACTGAGCATCCGAAAGAGCTTGCTGAAACTGATTCGTTAATCTGTCCTGTCTCATAATCACTTACCTCGCAAAACCTTAATCTTCTGATTAATAAGTAAGGCTTTTAGACAAAAATTCAAGTAATGGCACAGTTTTTTTTACGGCGAAAATTCCGGGGGCAGAGATGGGAAAAATAAAGAAAACGATAAAAGGGGCAAAGAAGAAGGAGTAAGGAGAATAAAAAAATGAGGAATTAAAGCCAGCTAAGAAACCGCAGGAAAAATGCCCTGCGGCACAGGCCGCCCCGGGGAATCAGGTTCTCATAATGATGCCGGCCATCCGCCCCGTAACCCCGTCTCTCCTGTAGGAAAAAAAGCGCTCCCCATCCGCAAAGGTGTCGTATCCGGTATCCCGGATATCAGTAACTCCGCATTTCCGGAGAATATGAGCGGCAATGCCGGGAAGGTCTGCCAGGAGCTTGCCGGGGCAGGAATTATCCGGAACAAAATACTCCGCTGTGTCCGGATAGCGTTCCAGAAAGAGTTCTCTTACCTCGGGACCGATTTGAAAGGAGGTTCGGCGAATGCCGGGGCCGATGACCGCTGCGAGAGGGCCGGTATGGGAAGCCGCGATCAGGGTATTTTCCAGAATGCCCCCCTGAAGCCCCCGCCAGCCGCAGTGAACCGCTGCCGCAAAGGAAGCGTTTTTCGCCGCCAGAAGCACCGGGAGACAATCCGCCGTCATGACCGCAAGAGCCCTTTCGGGGAGTCTGGTATATTCCGCATCAGCCTCCTGGGGCGCGGCAGCGGATGAATCCCCGGTAATCTCCTGCGCTTTAACTGAATGAGTCTGATGCATCCAGAAGATCTCCGCGCCTCCGGGAAGCAGCGCCTTAACTCTTCTTCTGTTCTCCCGGACATGCTCCGGGGTATCGCCCACATGATCCCCCAGATTGAGACTGCGCCAGGGAGCCTGGCTCACCCCGCCGGTTCTCATGGTAAAAAAGGCCCGGATGCCGGGAATATCCTGAAAAACCGGGATCACCGGAGGAAGCTCTGCGGGGTATCCGTTTTCATCGTGCGTCATCACCAGACAATATCCTCCGGATGATCGGCGGTATCCTTCCTCAGGGCCTCCAGAAGTTGCACCATATCCTCGGGTATTTCCGATGAAAATGACATCTGTTCACCGGTAAAGGGATGCAAAAACTCCAGAATCACCGCATGAAGAGCCTGTCTCGGGAAGGTGCTTATATATCTGGTAAACTCCTCCGAGGCTCCGGGAATCTGCCGGGATCTTTTTCCGGCATAGAGGGGATCCCCTACCAGAGGATGCCTGATATGGGCCATATGCACTCTGATCTGATGGGTTCTTCCGGTTTCCAGCCTGAGTCTGAGCCTGGTATGGGCCCGGAATTTTTCCATGATCCGGTAGTGGGTTACCGCTTCCTTGCCCAGGCCTTCGGGCTTCACCGCCATCATGATCCGGTTCTGCGCGCTTCTGCCGATGGGCTCGTCCACCGTGCCTCCGGCAGTCATATGTCCGCTGACCACCGCCTCGTATTCCCGCACCACATCATGACGGGAAATCATCTTCACCAGGCGATGCACCGCCGCGATGGTTTTGGCCACCACCATGAGACCGGAGGTATCCTTGTCCAGGCGGTGCACAATGCCGGCCCGGGGGAGTTCGGCGCTTTCAGGATAACGAAACAGAATCCCGTTCATGAGAGTGCCGCCGGGACAGCCGGCTCCGGGATGCACCGTAAGTCCGGCGGGCTTGTCGATGATCATGAGGTGCTCATCCTCGAAAATCACCTTAATGGGAATATCCTCCGCCTGAAAATAATCATTGTCCGAAACCGCTGCGGAGACAATAACCTCCTGTCCGGCCATTACCGTAGTCCGGGGCGTCTTTACCGGAACTTCATCCACGGTTACCAGTCCCTGCTCGATCCAGTTCTTAAGCTGGCTTCGGGAATAATCGGGAAACATCAGGGCCAGCGCTTTGTCCAGCCGTTCCCCGTGAAGCTCCTCGGTGATCTCATCTGAAAGCTCTATAGTCTGCGCCATTTCCGTCTTCCTCCGCGCTCCGCCGTCCTCGCTCCGGCCTCCGCCAGGCAGCCATGCCGGCATAATAATACTCAGGACAGAGTCTGATGCCCGTGCATTTACCCCGGCAGTTTCCGTACATTATACCGGCGCCGCTTAAAAAGCAAAACAAGGCTCACGGTTTAATCTTTCATCTCCGAACCGCGTCAAAGGTGCAAAACTCCGGCATTTTGTGTATCATTACCCCGGAAGGAAGCATGTTCATCGGCAAGGATGCGTCACAGAAGGCGCCTCCCTGCAGGACTGCCTGCTCCCGGAGACACCACGAGGTTCACATGTTTGGCAAATTTATCAAATACGGCATGCTCCCGCTGACTGCGCTGTGGCTTGCGGCATGTTCATCGGTTAACAAGGACGTTGTTCCAGACAAGGAGCCGGAAGAGCTTTACATGAAAGCGTACGAATCCCTGGCAGAGGAAAACTACAGTCAGGCCAAGGATTATCTTGAGGCCATCGACAGCCGTTATCCCTTCGGCCCCTACGCCCATCAGGTGCAGATGGATCTCATCTACACCTACTACAAGGATCGGGAAAATGAACTGGCCATGGCGGAAATTGACAAGTTTCTGCGGCTGAACCCGCAGGATCCCAATATCGACTACGTGCTGTACATGCGGGGCCTGACAAACATGCAGAAGGCCACCAACCGCATGCTGAACCTCCTTTTCATCGACACCTATGACCGGGACATCAGCAATCTGGAGCAGGCCTTCCGGGATTTCCGGCTGTTAATCGCCAAGTTCCCGAAAAGCCTTTATGCGGCCGATGCCTACGCCCGCATGGTATACATCAGAGATACCATGGCCCGGCACGAATACGCCGTGGCCGACTTTTACTACCGGAAGGGAGCTTATCTCTCCAGCGCCAGGAGATGCCAGTACATTCTGAAAAACTTCCGGGACACGGAAACCCTCGAAGATGCTCTGACCCTG
>NZ_JBGVBR010000080.1:0-2442 GCF_045225735.1 Succinimonas sp.
CTTGTTTTCCGGAGCGGGGGAGGACGGAGCGGCTCCCCGGGGCGCGGCGTCAGGCGTGAGGACGTATTCCAGAGCCAAAGGCTCGGAATCCTCATTAATGGGAATCAGATGCAGAAACAGCATGAAAATACCTCGGAGGGTGAACAGGGGAGCTCAAAAGCACGGTAATTATCCAAAGGCTCAGCGGAACTGGTTATGCTCGGGAGAATAGACGAAACCGGCCTTTTCCAGAATTTCCTGAAGCTTCTCGGGATCAATGTCGTGGATTTTGCAGAATTCTTCCAGGCTGATGCCCTGATCCCGGAGCTCCATGTTCACTGCGGAGTAAAGAATGAAGGGATCCATGTGTTCGTAGTTGTCGAATTTCATTTTGATGTCCTGAACGGCTTCCGGCCGTTTTTTATAATAATTTCCTGCCGGCTTTTACTTCGTCCCGGGATTTTGCCCGGGGAGCCGGTCTTCCTTTTTCACTGTAATGCCTGCAGTGTCGGTAACTGCATTAAAAATCTTTTTTGTCCGGGGCTCCGGCTTTCTCCGGTAACCCCGGCATAAAAACGGGACTGGATAACCAGTCCCCGCTTTCAGGCCTAAGCCGGACTCTGTTTTTGCTGAGTCCCGGGTTCTTATTTGCCGTAGTCGATGCGGATTGCGGCAGCGACCTTCTTGCCGTCGCTTACGGCCTGCTCCGTGGTGTCGCCCCTGGTGAGAATAACTCCCAGCCGGCGGTGTCCGCGGATTTCGGGCTTCCCGAAGAGCCGTACCTGTGATGTCGGGCACAGGGACATGGCGCCGGCCACG
Organism: Succinimonas sp.; assembly: GCF_045225735.1. Taxonomy (NCBI): domain Bacteria; kingdom Pseudomonadati; phylum Pseudomonadota; class Gammaproteobacteria; order Aeromonadales; family Succinivibrionaceae; genus Succinimonas; species Succinimonas sp. The sequence goes on from NZ_JBGVBR010000080.1 coordinate 799, forward strand.
TTGTCAAAGGAGATGTTGGCGGAGTCGCCGTCTCCCAGCAGGGCTACGGATGCTGCCGGGCCTGAGGGGATGATCTGTCCCACCGGAAGTCCCAGCAGGGCTCTTACGTGCAGGGCGAATTCGCTTAAATTCTGTGAAATCATGGTTACCATGCCGGTGTCATGAGGCCGGGGGGATACCTCGCTGAACAGCACCTCGTCTCCCCGGACGAACAGCTCGACGCCGTAAATGCCGTAGCCGTCCAGAGCGTCCACGAATACCTTGGCAATGTACTGCGCCTTGACCAGCAGGGTTTCCGGCATCTTCTGGGGCTGCCAGCTTTCCTGGTAGTCGCCGTTTTCCTGACGGTGTCCGATGGGCGGACAGAAATGGAAGCCGTCAACGGCGTGCACGGTGAGCAGGGTGATTTCATAGTCGAATTTCAGGAATTCCTCGATAATGACCTTCTGCTTGTGGCCCCGGCCCTTTTCATGGGCGGTTTCCCAGGCCTTGTCGATATCAGCGCTGCTTTTGATAACGGACTGTCCCTTGCCGGAGGAGCTCATGACCGGCTTTACCACGCAGGGAATGCCGATCTTGGCCACGCCTTCCCGGAACTCCTCGATGGTTTCGGCAAAGACGTATTTGGAGGTGGGAATGCGGAGCTTTTCGGCTGCCAGGGTGCGAATGCCCTCGCGATCCATGGTGGTTCTGGCCGCAAAGCTGCTGGGAACTACCTTGATGCCCTGCTTCTCGAACTCCTGCAGACGCTCGGTGGCAATGGCCTCGATTTCGGGAATGATATAGTGAGGCTTTTCCTCGGCAATAACTTTGGCCAGTTCGTCACCGTTCTGCATGTCAATTACATGGGAGCGATGGGCCACCTGCATGGCAGGAGCATTGGCATAACGATCGACACCGATAACCTCAACACCAAGCCGCTGAAGCTCGATGCAGATTTCTTTGCCCAATTCGCCGCAGCCGAGCAGAACGGCCCTGGTGGCATTGGGAGTATAGGGAGTTCCCAGCATAAGTATTTGCCTTAATTCTTTGTTACAAAAACCCCGGAAAAAGGGAGAAAAAACACTTTAAATTATAATGTTTTGAGGCGTGAGATTCAATGCTCAGGCGTATTTTGCGTTTCCGGGGTCCGGGGCCCCTCAGGGGGAGGACAGGAAGCCCCTCGGGGGATGAGAAGAAGCCCCGCCGGGGAAGCCACGGCTCTCCCGGAGCCGGAGCGTCTCCCGGGAAATTCCGGCTTTTTGGCAAAAATGGCTCACATTTTTGGGCAAAAATGACGGCGCGGCTAACATTATTCTCCATAAGCATCTATAATTACGGGCTGTGTCAAAAGTCTGACAGCGAATCATGATTGGTGCTTTTTCAGAACAGTATTTCAGAACAGGTAGACAGTATGAAGATGTTTAACAGAAATGTTCTTGCGCTGGCCGCGTTTTCAGCTATCTCTTTTTCCCTTTGCGGAACGGGGCTGGCTGAAGAGCTCGTCCCGGCATCTCCCCGGGCGGAGAACAGCGGAACGGCCGCTCCGGAAGCCTCTTCCGGAATCAAATCAGGCGCCTGTCTGGAGAACCTGAAAAAATACCGGCTGTCAAACAGCATCGCGGAAGAGTGCGTTGCTGAGGCCGAGAGGCCTGATGCCTCCCC
>NZ_JBGVBR010000081.1:0-3414 GCF_045225735.1 Succinimonas sp.
AGCCGTCATTATCATATTCAACGTCAAGAAGCTTCTGAATCACAGGTTTCTGATTCGTCTTTGAGCACATCAGGAACGAAAGATCAGTTCGAAAGAAACGTTCCATATTGTCCGGTGATTCGTACCCTCTGTCGAAAATCACGGTTACATCGTCAATGTCCAGCTGCCGGAGATCATACAGTATGGTTGTTACCGTGCTCAGGTCTGAAATATTGCCGGCAAAGGATCTGTAATATATGGGCTGATGCGAACTCACCGAGTACACAACTACTTCAACGGTATTGGCGAGATCTGCGTTATCCTTATTGTTTCCCCAGCGGATTTCCGCTATATGCGATCCCCATGCCGAACGCGTTGTGGAATCGCAGGCGAGAACGGCCTCTTTGGGCTGTTTTTCAACACGGAGCTTTATAAACGACATTCTGTGCCGTTCCTGGATTCTCTTGGTAAAGTTTGTAATTCTCGGAGGTGTCAGAGCTTCCAAAGACATGGTCTTCGTGCATTGCTGCCACTCGCTTACATGAGAATAATTCATATTGCCAAGACACGGGTACACTGCGAGGGTCAGTATATCATTCACTATCTCCTCTTCGTGATCAAACGTGATCATCAGATCATCGTAAACATGAAGCTTTTCCGCTATTTTCAGCATAAACCACACATGGCCGTACAAACGGTTGTTGTATTGGTCTGATACCGGCGGAACCACCTCATTAGCTGATGCCGGGCCAGATTCGGCAGCTTTTGTTTTATCAGCATGACCGTCAGATGACTTCTCTCTGCCAGTGACTGGTTCTCCGGAGGAAGCTTGTTTCTGGTAATTGCTGAGATACGACAAATCCCACTCTTCAGGGAAGATAAACTTTGCCTTCTCTTCGCCGGGAAGAAACAAAAACTCAGCAAATGGCTTAAATACAAAATTCTGATCAATGGTTCCGTAGTGCTGGTACTTACGGTAGCTTTTGCCCTCAGCATTTTTGGCGGTAACAACTGTAGCTGCATACGTATATCCGTTTGCAGTATGAACAAGCATCTTATACGGGGAATTCGGGTCAGCTGTACGGCCTCTCATATGAACCTCACTGCATTGTTTAATGGTATAATTATACAATGATAATGAGGACTGTTCAAGTTCAATTGTACGCAATAATCAGGGGTTCAGGCTATTTTCCGTTTTCTGTGTATAATTAACTGAAAAATTTGGAAAATAAGACGGATGGACAGAATTGGATAAGCGGGAAGCGCCGGGGAGGTGATTGAATAAAGATGCGAACGCCGCGGCTTACGGTGCGGAAAACGGTATCCGCCTCCCGTTCCGGAAGGCGGGCAGAGCCGGGGAGACAGCGGAGGTTCGTCCCTTCGGCTCCCGGCTTCAGCGCTGTTTGTCCTTCCCCCTGAAAAGCACGGCATTGATCGCCTCTCCCAGCCTGAGATGCCCCGCGGGATCCAGATGCTCCTCGTCCCAGGCCTCGGCTCTCACCGCGTCCGAGGCGGCCAGGAAGAGATGCCCCCGCTTTGCGGCAATGGCGCGGTACACGGTCTTAAGCTCCCGGGAGACGGCCACGGATTCCGGACTGAAGGCGGGATCCCGGTCAGGCCGCCAGACGTTTTCTCCGAGATAAGGAGGAGAGACCACCAGAATGCGGGAGGGCAATATCACCCTAGCCAGGATATCAAGACAGAGGGAGAGCCCCTGACCGATCTCCTCTGCCGTGGCGCCGTACACCCTTTTGCAGTCATTGGTGCCCAGCATGATCACCGCGTAATCGGGGGTTCCGGCCTCCTCCAGAGCCCGGGGAAGAGCCCGGGCGCCGTTTCGGCCCGGAGCAGCCGGATCGTCAAAGGCGGCGGTGCGGCCGCAGAGGCCGGCTTCAATAACCTCCCGGCCGGAGAGCCGGGCCAGAACTCCCGGCCAGCGGGTTTCCCGGGGATAGCGGGGCGTCATAAGATCTCCGGGCGCATACCCCCAGGTATTGGAATCCCCGAAGCAAAAAATTCTTTCCGTCATTGCTCTCTTCCTTTCCTTAATATTGCTGTTTCTGTTATTTCTTCTGTTTCTGCTTGCTGCTGTTCCTGCTCCCGGCTTCGTCTGCTGCCGGAGCCGTCCTCCATAATAACACACGAAGGCCGGGGAAGGCTCTCTGCCCTGCCCCGGCCTCTGCCATCAATAATCCCGTGATAAACTGTCCTGAACCTTAACGCTTGCCCAGGTTGCGATCTCGCCTGGGCGTTTGCCGGTCAGGACAGCTCTTTCCTCCGGGACTACTCCCCGTTAAAGAGCGGAGTGGAGTAGTATCTGTCGCCGCTGTCCGGGAGGAGAGCCACAATCACCTTGCCGGCATTTTCCGGACGGCGGGCGAGCTCGATGGCGCCGAAGAGAGCCGCGCCGGAGGAAATCCCCACGGAAATGCCCTCCTTCCGGGCCAGAAGCCGGGCGGTATTAAAGGCATCGTCACCGGAAGCCCGGAACACCTCGTCATAAACCTTGGTATTGAGAACATCAGGCACAAACCCGGCGCCGATGCCCTGAATCTTGTGGGGGCCGGCCCGGCCTTCTGACAGCACCGGGGAATCCAGAGGCTCCAGAGCCACAACCTTAACCGCCGGATTCTGGGACTTCAGATACTCGCCGGTGCCGGTTACGGTGCCGCCGGTGCCTACACCGGCAATGAAGATATCCACCCGGCCTTCCGTATCCCGCCAGATCTCGGGACCGGTGGTTTCCCGGTGGGCCTTGGGATTGGCCTCATTCACAAACTGTCCCGGAATAAAGCTGTTGGGAATTTCCTTAGCCAGCTCCTCGGCCTTGGCAATGGCGCCCTTCATGCCCTTGCTGCCTTCGGTCAGTACCAGCTCGGCGCCGTAGTGCTTCAGGATATTCCTTCTCTCGGCGCTCATGGTCTCCGGCATGGTAAGGATAATGCGATAGCCCCGGGCGGCGGCGATGGCAGCGAGACCGATGCCGGTGTTGCCGCTGGTGGGTTCAATGATGACTGAGCCTTCCTTAAGAAGTCCCCGGGCCTCCGCATCGGCGATCATGGCTCCGGCAATGCGATCCTTCACGCTGCCGGCCGGGTTGAAGTATTCCAGCTTCACCAGCACGGTGGCCTTGAGATCCAGCTCCTTCTCAATGTTGGTTACTTCCAGAAGCGGGGTGTTGCCGATAAGCTCGGCGAAGCTCTTTTTAATTCCTGACATGATATTTTGCTCCAAATAATGCTGTGTTCCGATTTAAGGCAGGGATGCTGCGTTTTCTGCTTCTTATGCAGCATCTCCTGCGGGGTTTTGCTTTTGCTCTACTGCTGATGTTCTGATTAAGCCTCTGCCACGGCCTTAAAGCCGTTTTCCAGATCCGCCAGAATGTCATCGATATGCTCGATGCCGATGGAGAGACGAATGGTGCCCGGGGTAATG
>NZ_JBGVBR010000082.1:0-4193 GCF_045225735.1 Succinimonas sp.
TAAGTCCGCTGCCGGAAAAAGCATCATAAACATTGCCGTTAAGACTGATGTAAATATTAGCCTGCGCTAACTCCAGCAAAGATACCATATTTTCAGAAAAGCCGTAAGCTTCTCTGTTTTTGGAAAACTCCTTCAGGGCGCTCTGATAACGCATGACAAAGTTTAATACCTTTGTCGGAAGGTTCTTCGCCCCGTCCGACAGGACTTCTTTCAGCACAGCCCCCTTAAATTCCAGGCTGTTATAATAGAAGAGATCACCATGAATGAGGTATTCAGGTTCCCCTTCGCCGGCGACTAATTCAAGAAACGGCTTCATGACGCCTGCAAAGCGGGGAATAAGGGAAAAGGCCTTTATGAAGGCTCCCTTCTCTCTTAAAAAGTTTTTTCTGTCCCCGGGACACTTTCTGAAAAGTTCCAGGGATGGCTTAAGACGCGCTTCCAAAGACGGCACGTCAGGAAAGGTTTCCGCGCCAAAACCGATGGAGGACTCGAAGGCATCGGCAAAATAAGCGTCAATATCCGGTTTCAGACTGGGATGCTTCTGAGCGATGCTTTCATATACCTTCCGGCGGGCATGAGCTCTCATGACAAACGGCACGTAGTTTTCCGGTTTTTCCCGGCGCCGGTTTCTCTCATCGGCCAGGTATTCCCGGAAGTCCTCCTCCCGTAAAAACATGAGTGCGTCTTCATCCATGCAGCATTCCGGACATGCCTCCTCCGGCGTCGCCGGGATATCCTCCCAGCCCGGGGTCTCCCGGAGCTTTTTCAGAGGAATCCGGTAGAACCAGAAAAAATTCCTGAGCTTGAGAACCTGATTCCGGGTAACGAGATCCTTAATGTAAGCAATTAACTCCGCGCTGTTCCGGGACACATAGTCAAGATCAATGAGGAATGCCAGCCCCAGATAATTCAGCACCTCCGGGAGCGGAGCCCGGGATTCCGGATCCGGAAAGGCCGCCATGTATTTCTCCAGAATTAATCTGTTTTCCTGCGCATATCCGGCAAAGCGGGCTTTATCCTCGGCGGCGCATTCCCGCATGGTCTTCAGAAAATCCTCCGGGCTCTCAAAGACACTGCATGCATTTCCAAGCTTCATGGGATCGTAAACCCGGGGATCCGGCAGGGCTATTTTACGGCTCGGGGTAAGAGCATAGGCCGTCATAAGGAACAGCGGCGCATTAAAATCCTTGCCGGAGCTTTTGTCCCTGCCCTGGGAAAGCGCAAGTTCTCTGACTTCAGAAAGCCGGGGCAGCGTCCATGGCTTTACCGGGAGGCCCTTTTCAGCAAAGGCGGAAACAAAGTTTTCGAGAGCGCCGCCAAGAAGCCATTCCTTAATCACCTTAAGGTGGTCTTTCGGGAAAATAAGCCCGTTAAAAGGAGATTCTTTCGCAGCTTTCAGTTCATCAAGCACCAGATCCCCGATCTCTGCGGGTTCCTGAAACATTTCCCCAAGCCCGCCGGAGATTTCGCATAAAAAATCGGCAAAGGGTTTTAAACCCGCCGGCCCCTTCAGCGAAACCTTCTTTTCCCAGCGCCGGCAAATGTCAGCCTTGGCCTTGTCATGGGCATACTCCCTCCGGAGTTCTCCGGTTTTAAGCTTCCGGACGGCGGTAACGGGGTCTTCCAGCAAGCTTCTTAACTTCCGCATTTCATCAGCGCCGGCAGAGGACTTTAAATCGGAACCGGCATCGCTGTTAACTGTTGTCTGATTCATTTTTCTGCTTCCTGTTCTTCTTTCTTTTACTAATCCTTTCTTTGCTGCTCTTTCTGCTGCTATTCTGCTTTTCTCTCGCAAAGCCGCTTTCTCGCCTGCATACTCCGTCCTCGTTATGAAATGCGCAGATTTCAGGATCAGCCCCGGGCTTAATCACCGGCAGACTTGCTCCTCAGCATGGTACCGGCCTTCTCAGGAAAGATCACCGCTCTCAGGCGGGTTTTATGATTTTCCTCCGGGGTTTCGGGAACTGCGGGTAAAAAAGACGGTTAAATCACAGAAGACATGAAAAATGCACAGGCCGCAGATCTGTTAAGACAGGGCTCGTGAAAAACCTCATCCAGAATGATTCTCATAGCTGGACGCACCGCCAGTTTGCTCCACTTGAAATGACCTTCTTTCATCACAGTTCCGTCGGCTGCAACAAATGCCGCCTTATTATTGCTCAAGCCGGAGGAACGGAGCCACCAGGAGACATTCTCTCCGGTCTCTCCTGAAACTAATTTATAGCGAGGACAGACTCTTTCCGCATGCTGCTGAAATAACGCTCAGCTTCCTCAATGCTGAGACAGAAAATCCGGAATTTCGTATCGGCATCTTTCTTATCACGCAGAATGCGCAATTTCTCACTGCACGAAAAGATGTTCACCAGAAAATCATAGTTCAGATAACGATTCAGCGCAGAGGTATTCCAGCTGCATATTTTGTCCCGCTCTTCATGATACGCCATGAAAAAAAACGGGTAACGGCTGATGATCAAGGCGCCTCTGGCGGTGGCTTTTCCGGCCGGCAGCGCGGCGTTCCTTTGCCCTGCGGCAGCAGCATGCTCCGGGCTGCGGCAAGCTGCGGGAGCGTCCAGGGCTTTACGGGGAGTCCTTTTTCTGCAGCTTCAGCGGCAAACTTTTCCAGATCTCCCCGCCGGAGCCATTCCGCAACCACCCGAATATCGTAAGAAGGAGAGACGCCGGGAGCATACGGCTTCCGGGATTCCAGATCCCGGAGCAGGACATTCCCGATCTCCGCCGGTTCCTGAAAAATTCCCCCGAGGCCGCCGGCGATTTCGCATAAAAAACCGGCCACGGCATGCATCCCGTTCCCCCCGTAAGCGAGAGCTTTTCCCCACCTGCTGCACAGAGCGGCCTTTGACTTGTCATAAGCAAAGACTCTCCTGAGCTCCCCGGTTTTAAGCTTGCCGAGAGTCCAGAAGGCTTTGTCCAGCAAACCTCTCAGGTAAGCCCTTTCACTGTCATAGGAGCGGCCGGAAATCTGAAAAAGGGGCTTTTGCTCAGCCCCTTCGTTATTCCCTGCGGCCGCCTTTTCTCCGGCCGCGGACTTTTTCATGCTCATTCTCTGCTGCTCTGTTCTGCCGCTCTATTCCATTGCTGCTCTCTCCGCGGCTCTCTCGGCTGCTCTTTCCTTTGCGAGCTGCAATTCTCTGTCTTCCGCTATTTTGGCGGCTTTCTCGCCTTCGTTCTCAGCCCCGCTGTCATGGCAGACCACATAATCCTCAAGCTCCTCCACGGGCTTAAGCCGCATAGCCGGCCGCACCCCGACGCCCTGAGCGGTAATCGGGAGTCCGTCTGCCTGCAGCCGGGACTCCTTCGCAATGTTCCCCCCCAGACACATCGCCCGGGAGCGATCCAGTCCCGGGGTGCGCAGCCACCAGGAATTCCCGGGAATCACAGCCTCCGGAAGAGCGGCCGCGCCCTGGGTAATGACATGGTACGTGACTCCCTCTAAGCGGCTTACTGCCTCATACTGGCGGGCTTCCTCAATGCTGAGGCAGAACACCTTGTCCTTGGAGACGGCGCCGCCCTTGGTGCCGTACTCCGGATTGTCATAATTCAGGAGACGGGACGGAACTACCAGCTTCCTTTCGTCAGTGGAAAAGGCCGTCTCCAGAAAGCAGCCGTTAAGCCATCTCCGGAGATCGCTGGAGGGCCAGGGGGTATCTACCTGCCAGGTGTGAAAGGGGCGGCACTCGAGAATGCTGCGGCTCACAATAAAGACTCCGTCCCAGGAAACCTCCAGCACCTGCCAGATCACCGGGGAAATGGCAATGTGTTCAAACTGGGGATAATGCCCGAAGGCAATCATATCCCCGGCCCGGATCCCTTCCGGCAGTGTTTTCTCTTTTTTGACCCGTTTTACATTCATAATTAATACCCGTCGCTAAAAAAATTCCTGTCCTGCATCTGTATTTATCTGTCTCCGCATGAACCGGAAACCCCGCTCATGCCCGGCCGCAGGAGCATTCCCGCCTGCAAAGGGGAGATGATCCCGAAGATGAGTGACAGCCTGCTCCGCTGTGAATTACTTCTCGTATTATAGCAGGAATGACCGCTTTCCGGAAACATTAGTAACAGACCGCAGAATACAGAAGATACGATCCCCGGGAATTCCCCTCAAAAATATTTACGGACGGGATTTTTATCACTTGCCTCTCAGAATTATTGTCTCCGGCCCCGGAAAGGCGTGG
>NZ_JBGVBR010000083.1:0-32322 GCF_045225735.1 Succinimonas sp.
GTTTTGAGTTTTGCATGGTAAATGCGGGCCAGCGCCGGCAGATTCCCGGAAGCTCCCCGGCAGCATAATTCTCAATTGCTGAAAACTCATGGCAAATTAACTTTTTTAGTTATCTTATTCATAACAACAAAAACCGGGGATTAAAAACCCGGTTTTTCTTAAACGCCAAATCTAATATGTCAGATATTCATAGTGATACTATGCGTATTTTATAAATGATTATAGTTTATTACGCAATTTTTCAAGTTCGCTGTCAATAAAATCAAAATTTACTTTACGCTCTGGATCTTGTGTCAATCTTTGTTGGCGATATTGTTCTTTGTAATCGTTATATGACAACTGTTTAACTTGTTGGGGAGATATTGCTAATGTAAAGTTCCCATAATACAAAGCCGCATATATTGCGTTATCTGCGTCCTCATGTGTTATTTGATAACTGTTGTCGCTATCAACATATATCAGTGTATGATGTGCGGGATCGTACTTTAGCAATTTCTTGCATAAATGCTCGTCTTGTCGATCTGCTTGAATACAAGGCAGTTTCATTTTTCTGAACTCGTCTATAAACCGCCGCTGCTGATCTAGGTCGTTTTTCTCGTTGGCACTTTGACAGATAAAATCTTGGCCGCCCATGTTTTTAATAACAAGGTTTGTAATCATGTTTTTGAAAAGGATTTTCCGTTTGTATAGCGTGTTATCCTCTCCATGCTTGATGATGTATTTTTCCACTAATGCCCATTGCTGATTTGGGTTGTAGTCGGGGCGCAGTTCCATTAAGGTTCTGATTTTATCTAAAACAAGGGCCGGGCAAAAATACACTGTTGGCGAGTCAAGTCTTGCATCTTCAATCGCCTGATGGATAACATCGGCGGGGTATTGTCTCACGTCTTTGATAAACTGATCAAATACAGCCGAAACTACCGGGGTAACACCTCTGTATGCTTCCCCTGTTTGATAATGGCTCATAATGTCCTGAATTTCGTTGTCTAGCACTTTTAAACCCTCTGAATTTATTAAATTACAATAATCTTGAAACAAACTGAATATTTGCTACCTGCTTACCTCCAAATTGAGAAAACCTTTAATGAAGTCACGGCTCCAAAACTTCAACCTCTGGTTAATGACCACGTTATGTTTAGGGATCTGCCCTTGCTTAATCTTCCTGGTAACAGTATCAACACGGATCCCCAAAATAGCCGCCATCTGGGCGTTGTTCAGTAAATCCGCTCTGATCGGATCAATGTCCTGCTTCGTTTCCGGCTTCTTGTTTTGCCGTGATTCTTCCTTGCTTTCTGTCATGATGTTAAAATCCTCTTAAATTCCTTTCCGGCTCTGCCCGGATTTCGTTTACAGGGCTCATGATAGCAAAACGACCCTATGTCATTTTTTCCATTACGGGGTAAATTGAATTTTGAAAAATTGATCTCCCCGTTGTGGAAAAATTGACAAAAATTTAAGGTTTTTTCGTTGCAAGTGCTTTTTACAACCTTGTGCGGAAAATGCGGGTTATGTCACATTTAAAGCCTTGGATATAACGCTATCAGCCGCCTTTACGGCCTTATGGTCAACCGTTATTTTGGAAAAGTACGGGGAGATGCGGGGAGATCTGTAGTGTATGACGTTGCGGCAATTAAGCACAAAAAAAGGGAGCTATCATTAGCTCCCTGGTGGTTTATAGAACTTGTTTCACAATCTCTAAAATAAACTCATGTCGCTTTTTCACCTTCCGATTTTATCCATAACTCAAAAGATGCTTTCTCAATCCTTACGGTTGATCCGATTTTCAGAACTTCCACACCATCTAACACTTTGTGATCTTTTTTAATGTATTTATTAACATAACTACGTCTGAACTGCCGCCCGTTTTCTAACCCTTTCATTTTGGCACAATCGTTTATTGTCAAATATTCCGGCAATCTGTCATATTTACATGGTGATTTTTTTCCGTTTATGTATTTATGAGTATTTTTTGATATGAAAGGATACAGTATTTTTCGTTTAAGGTAATCTCTACCACGTATTTTTATCACATCATTGTGGAATTTATTTTTTATCGTTCTTGAGTCAAATTGTAATTGTTTTGCAACTTTTGTCACTGTAATAAGATCAAGCTCACTTTGAATATGATTTAGATATTTTTTGTTAGCCCAATTACTACAAAATTTTATATATTCGATAAACTTGTCCCTGTTTTTAAGATGAAATAACGTTCCTTCTTCTATTCCTAAATTCTCCTCCATTCCTTTAAGATATTGTTTAACACCTTCTTCACCTAAATAGTATCTGACACCTTTAACACTTTTTACAAATAGGCAAAATGCTAGCCAATCCGTACGATCCGTATTTGCACTCATCGCTAAACCCTGTCAAATTTCGCTGCCATTGCATTTTGTTATAGCGGGTAATGTTCTAACATTACCCCGGCCTCTTTCGCTTCATATCGCCTAGTTCTGTGCAATTGCTGATAAATTGCTGTTATATCCCCTCATTCTTTCAGCGCCTTCACGAATTTTCCTTACGGTTTCGGGGTTTGTTATCCCCAAGCTCTCTATTGTTGCTGTTCCTTCTGCAACCATTTTGACTAGTCTTTCAATAGCTATGCTCGCCGGATCTGTTTGTAGCTTCTCCCGCTGCGCCTGTTTAAAGCTCTGGCCCTGCTGCTGATTTGTTGTGCCAATATCCTGCATTTCCGGCAAATAGTTGTTTCTGCTTAGCCACGATACAACCGCATACTCCCATGACTTCATGGGGGTTTTGTTCTTGCCTACCGTCCAACCGTTCATTTCATAATAGGCAAATATGCGTGTTGCCGTTTCGTCAACCTGGTAATGTGTCCATCTATCGGAAAAGCCTTTTTGGTTTATTTCTTTCTCTATTTTTGCGGTTAGTTGTTCATGAGTAGGTTTAACAAAAGTCTTGTTTGTGTTCTGTTTCCCTTGCCGCTTTCCCTTCGGTTTTTCCTCCGGTTCAAGCTCTTCACTCTCGGAATATTCATTCGCCAAAAAAGGCTTTTGATAGTCAATAAAAGATCTGACAAGTGAGGTGGCGAGGGCGGCTTGCCCGCCCGTTTCCCTCTCTCTTTTATGTTTATTGAGATCATTATCCCTATTCTCTATATTGTCTGTAGTGACCATATTATCTGTAGTAACTGTATTAATATGTGCGGCGTTTTTCAGACGTTTCATTTCTGCCGTTTGATTCAAACGTTTCATTTCAAACGTTTCATTTCTACCGTTTGATTTCAATCGTTTCTTTTTAGGTTGTTCATGTTTCCATGTTTCAAAATCAAAATTGAATTTTATGAAGTAACCGCCCCAATTTTTCCCGTAACGAGCCCTGTCACGTTCTATAGCATTAACGGCTTCTAGGTAGTCTAAAGCATCTCTAATTTTTGCTGTGCTTAATCCTGTTGTACGTCTGATTTCATCTTCAAAAAATTCTTCCTTTTCATCTTCATGAATGCCTATGTACCCCGCTATTTGCTGCGCTTCCGCTGATAATCCGAATTTTGAACTTGCTTTCCAAAATTGCATCAAACGGGCATTTTGTTTTTCTTTCCTATTTGTTACCGCCATGTTATAATTACCTCCGCAAATTTCGCTTAAAACCCTTTCGGCCCTTGCGTTCGCAAGGGCTTTATTTTACCCCTTTGCCCCTTCCTGATTTAGCCTTTTGGCCTCCTCAATGCAACCGCTGATAAATTCATACCAATGGAACATTAACGGCTTTCGCTGCTCATAAAAATAGTTTTTTTGGTCTCTGTGATAGCACTCTGCAACGGCATTACTTGTCTTATGGCTTAAACAGGATTCTATCAGATTCCATTGAAAACCCTCCCTGGTCATGTAGTCGGAAAAGATCGATCTGATGCCGTGTACCGTGAAGCCGGTTAACTTGGCAAAAACTTTTGAAAAAATTCTTCGTTCCTTTCCCTCTGGTGGTATGTTTTCAGTAATAATCTTGTAAACAGTCTCATTGATCGGAACGTTAAACCCGCCCTGTGATTCCTTTATGGTTTTGGTTCTTGGGAAAAAGATATTTTCCTGTGTAACATTGCCTCCCGTAATGCTTAACACTTCTGCAAGCCGCATAGGGATATACAAAAACATCAAAAAAGTATTTTTGTATTTTGTCTTGGACGTTAAGATCCTCTGAATTGACTTTACAAGCTCAGATCTCAACATTGCGTTATTCGTGCTTTCCAATGTCCTAAAATGTCCGGATCCTTTCTTGATCTTTTCCTTTAGCAAGTTAAATTCAGTTAACGCCACTGAAATATTTTTGTTTCTGGTTATCTTGAAAGCATAAGCCATAAACTGTGATAACCTCGCCAATGCGTTCTTTTTGCTGTCATTACCCCATTTTTCAAATGACAATAAATCATCTTGCAAGCTCAGTAACACATCGCTTGTTATGTCGTTTACTTCGATCTTTGATAACTTATCCTTTATCGGGATAAGACAATACTCACGGCCTTTTCTAGTGCCCTCTGTAATGCTCGATTCCCTTATGTATCCGTCCAGAAGTTCAGACAAATAAATCAGTTTGTAGTCTGATGCCGTCTTGTTGTCTGAATACCACTGATCAGCCTTAATCTTAACCTGTAACAATTCCTTTGATGATAGCGGCAAATCATGCTTTCCGTTCCACCATACGATCCGGATCGTCTTACGCTTATCAAGTTTGATAATCTGCATCTCACTTTTGAGATACACAAAAGCCCCGGTTTTGGTGATCTTGACTTCGGTCTTTAATCCTTTGATTACAGGATCGATCACTTGCTCAGTACCCCGTAGATAAAAAACGGGATCTAGATGCTTAACGTCAATACTTGCCTTCATGGTCTTGTTGTCGGCTTTCATCTTTGGTTATTCCCCTTTGGTGCATTTTGTGGTGTAAAAACTGAATTTTGGTGTAAAACAGGATAAAAAAGTCGTATGCTTGGATAAGTACACTATTTTTAGAAAACCCTGTCAACGCCTTGTGACATGGGCTCCGCAAAAATCCAATTATGTGCGGAAAAAGCCAATAACTTTATGATAGTGCAATGTGTAAACAATTTCACCGCGGGAAACAAAAAGAGACCGGAGCACGGGAAATTGACATGGCATGATAACGAAAAATCCGACATAACAGCGGAAAAAATAATGCGAAGAGAGCAGTTAAGATGAAAACAGTGTTCCGGGGCCGGAGAAAAGCAAAGCCCCGGATTATCGTCCGAGGCTTCCTTGAGGCCCCTGCCAAGAACAGGGGCAGGTTTTAAGGTCTACTTTTCCGGGATGTGAAACTTCTTCTGGAATTCCTGCTTGATGGTTTCCAGACGCTTGGCATCCTCTGCTCTCTTCTTCCGGGCGCTTTCCTGGATGTTTCTGGTTTCATCAATGCCGCTTACGATGGTTTGCCAGGTCTTCTCCAGGGTCTCAATCTTAATGGAGCTTCCGGAAGCCAGCCGGGCGGTCATCTTGGACTGCTCCACCGAATTTTTGGCATTCTTGATGAGGAGCTCGTTGGTCTTTTCATCCAGAGCCGCCATGGATTCGGCATGGAGACGCTGCCTTTTCAGCATCATGGCCTGGGCAATGCTCTGCTTGAACACCGGCAGGGTTACCACAAAGGCGGAATTGATTTTTCTGATCAGGTTCATATTGCTGAAGGCTGTGGTCTTGATCATGGGAATGGACTGCATGGCCACGCTCTCAGCCATGCGGAGATCCTGCACCCGCTGCTCCAGAAGCATGAGACACTGATTAAGCCCCTCGATTTCAAACTGGATGGTCTGATCCCCGGAAGCCTTGAGATCATTCTCCCGCTTGGCGATATAAGCTTCGAGTTCCCGCACTCCCTGCTCGCCGGCCAGAATGTAACGCACCAGCTGGTGATAATAGTCGATGTTGGCATCGAACATTTGTTCCAGCTTGCGGTTGGCCTGCTTTATTTCCGACTCGTACTGCTTTAGCTGCACATAGATCTTGTCCACCTCTTCGCCCATGGTGTGGTACTTGGCCAGCAGCTGCTCGATCTTCTTCTTGAGCCCCCCGAACAGCTTGCCCCAGATGCCGAAGCCGTAGTCATCCTGCCGGAATTCCTCAATATCAAACTTCTTCATGATATTGGTAAGATTCACCAGCATCTGGTTGGATTCGTTAAGCTGGGCCATGCTCATGCTGTTAAGCACCGCATCGGAGGCCTTGGAAATTCCCTCGGCCGCCTCGGCTCCGAAATTAACCACTGATTCCATGTTGTTAACCTCGATGGTGCTCACCAGGGCATCAATCTCTGGGGAGTTAGTAAGCTCCCGGCCCATCTGCTCCCGATCCGCCACAATATCGTATTTCTGCACGGCCTCGCTTTCCAGAAGCTCCGGCTCCGCCGTTGCCTGAGGAGCGCTCTGGGGCATGGCCGGCTTGCTAAAATCAAGTCCCATATCTCACTATCCTATTTAAAAAAAAAGTCCAGCACTGTTCTGAAAAAGCTCCGGTTTCCCGCCAGCTTCTTCAAATCAGGCACCCGCAGATCAAAAACGTATTCCCCGGCCTGATGCTCGTCGATAAGGCTCCGGCTGAGATGCTGCTCCACGCACTGATAGCCCGTAGGCACAAAGAACACCACATCAAAGCCCACCTGATTCAGGAAGGAGGCTACTATGGCATCCTCCTGCGACAGCACGGTCTCTCCGGTAACAATATAAATCAGCTTCGGATTCTTTTTGGTAAAGTCAAAGCGCTGGATCATCCGCATGATTTTCCGATCAAGATTCAGCACCGTGGCTATAATCACATACTCCGCGCCGTTTTCAAAGGTGCCCTTGATAATTTTCTGATCCAGAAGAAGCTCCAGCTTGTCCAGCAGATAATCCTGCATATTCTCCCGGAGAAAGCCGTACCGGTAAGCCTTATGAGCCTTGATTTTTGCCTTCTGCAGCTTGCCGTTCCGGAAAAACTCCGGCGCGAACTTCCGAATGGGATTGGTGGCGCCGGGAGCGATGCACGGAATGTTTTTGACGACCATGGTATCCGGAGTGACCATTTTGGCAATGCCCTCCCAGTAGGCCTCAGTATCCCCGTTCTTCACCCCGTCCACCTTGGCAAAAATCACCGGAATGCTGACGGAATCCCCGGAAGCGGTAAAATTAGGCCGGTATTTAAGCTCCTGATCCCAGAGCACCGCAATTTCCTCGTACATGGTCTGGAGCACCACCGTGGCCGCCTTGCCGTACTGCTGACTGCGATAGACCCCGGTGTCCTCGTACATCATCTTATCAAGATCCCGTTCCGCATGGTAGGCCGCCGTGCCCGCCCGGAAGCCGCCGCTTTCCGTGGGGAATTCATTAACCTCCAGGGAATCCTCGTAATTGATCTCGTAAAGGAGCCGATCCTGCAAACAGCATTTCCGGCTGAGGTTCGGACAGAGGATAACCACATCCGCGGGCATCCGGGCCAGGAGCCGCAGAAAAGCCGCTTCATTGGCGCTCCCGGCCCCGCCCATGAAAATGAAGCAGGCGATTTCCGGCATTTTCCAGGAGGAAAAAAGCTGCCGGCTGTATATCCGGAGCCAGCACAGCATATAAACAGCTCTGGTGGTGAGCCGGTTCAGAATCATGGGCTCTGCCTGACTTACGGATCCCGCCTCCTCCAGCAGAATTTCGGTAAAGGCCCGATTGGCCAGATCCCGGAGATCCCCGTCCGGAATAAAGCTGAGATTCCCGGAAAGATCCCTGATAAGCTGACTTACATTGCGGTAGGAACCATGCCGGATCTGATTGATGTCATCGGGAGCCGGCAGGGGAATTTTGCCGTTAACCACGACAATCCTTCTCTTTTCCTGCGCCAGATCCTGATGCAGCTTAAAAAGATCATTAAGATACGCGGAACGATCCTCAACGCCGTTGATGCGCAGGAAACAGCTATAGAAGAAGCCCGGTTCGCTGCCCCGGGAGGCCGGAGCCTTGCGGAGCTCCTCCAGGGGCTGCCCGGTAATCCAGGCATTAACGCACCCGGAAAACCGCGGCTTTTTCCCGTAAAGCCGCTCTGTTACCAGGGCATCCTGAATATCCTTCCGCACCTCCTTGAGACTGAAGCCCTCGGGGAACGGGGCAAGATCGGGCATCTTAAGCTCCCGGGAACGCTCCGAGGCGGGGTCGATTTCAAGATAGCGGGCATCCCCGCCGTACTGAAGAAGCAAAACATCGCATCCGGCCAGAAACAGCACATTCATAAAGAGAAGCTCGTTACTGCCGATGCTGCCCTCGTAGAGAATTTTGGGAAGCTGCTCCGCCCCCAGGAAGGCGATAATCTTTTCAAAACGGTAGTAAAACCAGCACATGAACTTGATATAGGCGTTTTTCAGCATATTCTCGTTCTTGCCCGCCTTCCGGAGTTCATCCAAAGTCTGAAAAATCGCCTGGGAGATAACGCTTCTCTGCTGCGCGGTCATCCGGGGCAGCCACTTGGCCAGACTGGCGTCAATGAAATTAACGTCCATCTGAAAGGCGCTGCCCATCATTTCATTATAGTAGGCCAGATTGCTGCTGTCGGGATTGTTCAGCTTGCCTTCGATGATTACCCCTCTTTCGGAGGCCGCCTCGTAATAGCGCCTGATGAAATCCCGCATGCCCTGACTGTACCCGTTCAGGCGACAGAAATACCCGCTCCTTTCCCGGCGTTTGCTAAGTTCCAGGAAATAATCCTCAGGCTTTGATATTTCAGCGCGCTTAAACAACACGACTGTCTCCTTTTCAGATGATCATGCTTATGCCGTCCGGGTATCCTAACCTGCGGACAAAAATCCGGCCGGGAGCGACGATAATTCCCGGCAGTTACCGGCATTATAAAGCACCGCTCTCCTGTTTTCAGAAAAATCCGCCGGAAAGAGCCAAAGCAGAAGCTATGGCAGAATCAGACATACTCCTTTCTGATTCTGTTCATGGTTTCGCAGAGATTATTATCCGGAGTCGCCTCCCCGATGGCTTCAAAGGTCCAGCCCTGGCCATAACGCGTAAGCTTGCCCATCACCATGGATTTTCTCCCGGCAAAGGCCGGATCCGCTGCCACATTGTAAAGGGCATGCACCTGCTGCACCCGGTCAGGATCGCCTTCAAAGAGCCGGATGGAGGCAAAGGGGATCCGGGAAAAGTCACAGGTCTTATTGCCGTCATCCACATAGTTCAGAAAAAACACAATGCTGGTGATGGCGGGATCGAGCTTTGCGGTATTTACAATGATAACCTCATTGTCGGCATCGCTGCTGCCGCCCTGCCGGTCATCGCCGCTGTGCCGGATGCCTCCGCAGCGGGAAACCAGCTTGCCGTGGCCGTAGCCGTAATGCCTCAGAAAATCATCCAGATAGTCCGGAGAATAAATCCAGTCCAGAAGCTTTCCGGCGCGATCGAACATGACGCAGCTGAGATCCAGATCGATCTCCTCCTCCTTGGATCCAAAAAAACCGAAAAGCTTCTTCTGCTTGATATTCCCCCATTTGCAGCCCACGCAGAAGCGCTCAATGCCAGCGCCGGCGCCGGATCCGGAATCGGATTTTTTAAGATTGAATCTGCTGCCCTTATTTAAATTGATCATAGCTGATAATTGCCTCTTCCGTTATTTGCCGTAAATGCGATCCCTCATTACCGCCATTAATCCACAGCCACTCTGATGCCGCCGCTTCTTTCGGAGGGCTGCACAATCACGGTAACCCGCTTTCGGTCATCCCAGGCGAAATAATAGGATTCTCCGGAGGCTTGGCCGATAATGTTTTTCCAGCTGACGTCGGTTTCGATGCTGGGATCGCAGTTTCCCTGACCGATCCAGCAGATCACCGCATCGGGATCCGCGGTGATGGTATTGCCGGTATCCACATTGCTGAGCACCAGCGGGTTTCCGTCAGACAGCACCGCCACGTAGCAATTCTTGCCGTTGCCGGTAAGTGCGGAGGTGGCAAGTCCCTTCTGAGAAAATATGCCCTTCCCCAGGAAACGCACCTTATAGTCACAGTCCGGGGTAAAGGCCAGCAGGTTTTCCGATTCCACGGAAATCGTCTCGCCGGGCTCCAGCCGGTAGATCACCACATGCTGGCCGTAATTGGCATAGTAGGTAACCGAATCTCCCTTCATGGTCACCTTCATAAGCGGCAGGTTTTCTCCGGCCATTCTTCTCATGATGCTGCCCATAAGAGCCTGGCCGAAGCCGCCCTCCGGCCCCAGAAGCAGCTTCTCGAAGGAATAATTCACCCCGGCGCTTTCGCCGCCAATGAAAGCCCCGGCCTTGACATAAAGGGTGTCGTTGCCGGTACAGGTCACCTTCAGGGTTAATTCATTCAATGTCTCAAAAGTCAGCACGGCCGATCTCCTTACCCGATTACCACGCCGTAAACAGCGCACTGCCCTGCCAGATCCCGGTTAACACCGTTCCCCACAGGATTGAATTTCCACTGACCGTTATGAAGATAAAGCTCTCCTATGGTCATGGAGGTCACATTCTGATAATACTCTTCCAGACAGTAGCTCATGATTTCCTCACCGGTGGCGGCGTCAAGGAGCCGGACGTAGGTGTCCTTGAGCATGCTGAAATTAAGTCCCCGCTCCAGAGCCTCATGAATGGTAACCACAAACACGATCCTCTGAATATCCGGACTCAGCTTCCCGAGATCCGCCGTGATGAGCTTGCGGTCAGAGCCGCCGGAAGGCTCTTTAAGCTCCACGCTGCCGTCGGGACTCCGGGGCTGGCCGTAAAAGACAAACCATTCGTCCCCCGGCACCCGGCCGTTGTCCCGCACCAGAAAGGCCGAGGCATCCACATCGCATCTTCCGTCCCGGATATTCCAGCCAAAGCAGGCCTTAATGCCCCGCACCCGGCCGCTGGGATCCAGCGGCGTTTTCTGACCCTTTCTGAGGGGATGCTGAAACACGGGCAGCCTGATATCCGCCGGAGGCGCCGGATGAGGATTTCCGGCGGGAGCTCTGCCCGCAGGCGCGGCCGGGGCGGCCGCCGGGGGAGGCTCCCGCCGGGGCATCTCCGCCCCCTGAGATCCGGCAGCCTTATTAATGCTGCCGGCAGAGCTCCGGGTCAGAGGCGGAGCATGCCTGGCATTCAGGGAACTCAGGTCTGATCTGGAAAAGGGCGGCGTTGTCCTTGCGGGAATATTAATCCTGGCATTGCTCATGGCAAAGTCTCCCAAAGATTTTCATCAGGCTGCGGTCATTCCGCAGCCATTCTGCAACTTGCAGAGAAGAGAGAAAACAGGCACAGGGCGCCCGTTTCATGAATAATATCAAATGTTCTCAGACGTGTTATCTGAAGGCCTTCAAAATCTGATCCGTGACAAATAATAAGGTCATCTCCGGATGCCTGACATTATTTAATTCAGCGGCGGTTTTCCCTGAAGGCGGCTTTCCGGCCTTCAGATATCGGAAAGCTTCTTTATAATACCTGCTACCTTGTAATTCCCCAAATCGACCCGGCTGTCCTCCCAGGGAACACTCTTTTCCCGGGCGAGCTCCCGGATATGAAGAAGCTCCGGAGAACTCGCATAGCGCGGGTTTACGATGATCCTCCAGGGGATTCTCCGGAGCAGAACCCGGGTGGCCTCGCCGATACCGGGCTTGATAAAGTTAATATCCGTAACCCCGTAGGCCTCTGCTATCAGTCTTGCGGTTTCCGGCCCCGGCCGTCCGGTCTCCCCGCCGGCCGCGGGGGGACTGGCCCCGAAATCAAAAAAGCGCTCAATCTCTGTTAAGTAATCCCGGGAAAGATCCTCGCCCCGGAGATTGTCGTAAAAAGCCGCTCCATGAAAATCCTGCGGCCCTATGATATCGCTTCTCAGGAAGGTTCTGCTGATAAGTCCGGTCACCGTGGCATTAAGGCAGGAGGAAGGAATGAGGATATCCTCATGAGTGCCGCAGAGCTCGGTGAGACTGGCGGGATCGGAAATCACCCCCAGCTCCGCATCCAGCTCCGGATAATCTGAAAGAGCCTCCCGGAGCTGGGTCAGAATGGCCCCCTTCCCGATCCAGCCGTCAATGAACTGGAGGGCTGCCGGATCATGCCGCTTCAGAATGTAATCCACGGCATTCCGGTCTATGCCCCGGCCCCTGATAATGGAAATCGCATAATGCGGGCAGGAAATGCCGTATTTCCGGTTTAAATAGCGCTTAATGAGAATTCCCACGGGGATGCCGGCCCGGGCCAGGGACACGATGACGAGATCCCGGCCCTTTTTGCGGTAAAGCTTTTCCGCCAGAAATCCCGTGGCCCGGGCGGTGCTTTCCGCATAATGCTGAAGAGCGCTCCGGTAGGCCGCAAGATACTGCTCCGAGGGCTTATATTCCAGGGGCAGCATTTCGCAGTAATGAGCTCCCTTCTGAATGCGGGCCTCGCGGATCTCCGCGGGAAGCGGCTCCGTAAGACCGGTGATATCCTTAAGGAGCAAAGTCACATCATCAGGATCATAGCTGCTCTTCATATCTGAAATCCCCCCACTGTATCAGCGTGATCCTCCAATTTCCGGCCTGCCTGAGGGCGGCCTCAAGGCAGGGCAGCCCCTGCTGCCAGAAGCAGGAATCGGTGACTATGAACGCCTCATCATAGCTGTCCAGATTGTAAATAAAGGTTCTTCTGCCGGGGTCATAGAGGCCGGGAAGATCCCAGCGCCGATGCAAAGGATAATCCGCATCCCGGGACACGGCAATGGGACTTCTGGTGGTGGCATGAAATCTTACCCGGAGATCCGGCCGGCGCTGTTCCAGGGCCGCCCCCAGAAGAAGCCCCGGAAACATCAGCTCCTCCGTGCCCAGAATAAGGACGCCCGCCCCCGGTTTCAGATCCGGGAGTCTTTCCAAAGCGGCCTTAACAAACTGATCCGTCCGGGATCTGAGATCTGCGGACGAGGACAGAAACCGAGGATTCCGGTAGTTCCCCAGCCTGATAATCTGAGTTGCGTCCTCTCTGTCGCTTTTGGCACCTCTGTCATTCGGTGCCGGATCTTCCGTATCCCCGGCCTTCTCCGGACTCCCGTAGGAATAGCTGTCCACAGAGGATATCCGGTACTCAAAAGGGATCCGAAAAAGGTAGTCGCAGGGCACGCCCTGCGCCGCAAACTCCGAAAGCCGGGCATCGGTCATGCTGTTCAGGACGGACGCAATGCCAAAAGCCGGAGATCCGGATCCCCATTTCTCCCTGATGAGCTGGACGAGGTTCATAATGGTGTTCCCGGTGGTTACCTCATCCTCGGCAAAGACGATTCTGTCGACTCTTTTGTCAGTCATTCCGTCATTTTTTTCGCCGTCATTTCCGGCGTCAATTCCGCCGCTATCTCCGGCCGGATCTCCCAAAACCCCGGCAAAGCCGTTCAGGGAGAGCCGCTGCTCCGGGGCATGGCTGTGGGCCTCCGCAAAGACCAGATATGCCGCGCCGGAAAGATCCTCCCGGGTGGTGCTGATGTAATGGCTGACATTGGCGCCCCCATAGGCCAGGGAGGAACCGATGGCCGTGGCCGTTTCGGCAAATCCGATAACGAGAAGCCTCTCCCCGGGATAGCGGGCGGCAAGCTTTTCCCGGAGGCCGGAAAAAAGCTTCAGGGAAATTCCGGGAGAAACCGGCATATGCTTGCCCTGCAGGGGATTCACGTACAGGTATTTTCTTCTGAAGTTGTTTTCCCTTTTGGCAACTCTGATTAAATCATCAAGTTCAAACATTTCATCACCTGATGCCGTAGATTTCTGAGAGGAGGAGGATTTTCCGGGCCCAGTTGCAATTTGTCCGAACCTCGTTCATTCTCTCGCCGCCGTAGCTCTTCCCCACCTGAAGACCGCTCTTGTCCCAGCTGAGCACTGCCCGGGCATCCTCATAGTCCTTTCTGGTGACCTTAAGCATTTCATTTACCACGGGAATCTGCTTCGGATGAATCACGGTTTTTCCGATGAAGCCGTTCAGGATATCCATGCGGAGCTCTCTTTGCATGCCCTCCCGCCACTCGTCGTTTTCGCTGGAAAAGAATTCCCATACCGGGCCGGAAACCACATAATCCCGGGAAAACACCGTCAGGATATCCCCCAGCAGCTGACTTATGGGAAGAATGTCATAGATGGTTTCATCATAATGCCGGCGGGCGGCGAATTCGTTGGAAAAGTCGTTGCCTCCCACTCGGACATTGAGGGTGAGCTCCCGGACAGCGTCAATATGATCCTTAAGAGATCCCAGCACCTCCGGCCGGGAGCGGAAATCAATAATATCCGGGCTTTCCAGAATGGGCATCATGAGAACCGGATTCCGGGCCCGCTCATTGACTTCCGCCATGGCGGCATTGTATGCGGCGGCATTGGAGAGAGAATACTTCGGAAAAACAAACCCGGAAAGAATGCTCTGATAAGGCTCCAAAGCGGCAAACAGCCGAACGGTTTGCCCGGGCTCCCGCACCCGGACAAAAAGCTTCGGCAGGTACAGATCCTGATCCTCCCGGGCCGCGCAGAGCTCCCGGAAGGTATTAACCGCCTGGGCTTCGGCGGCAGCCACCATGTCATCGGAAATGGTGTCCTCCAGACACAGCGCAAGAGAATACCGGGAGCCCAGATCGCCTCTGATAACGGCGCGGGCCAGCTTGGCGTTCAGCGCGGGGGAATACAAAAGAGCTCCCACGCTGTATTTCATTTTAATGTTGTCTATCACTTCTGTTACTTATTCCTCAGTAATTCCACATTCCTTCTGCCGCGGTTTTAAGGTTAATACGCGGCCTCTCTTAAGGCTTTATGCCGGATTCAAAGCAAACTCTGCAGCAAGCTTTTCCAGTTCATCGCAGATCCTGTCGGCGAACACCCCGGAAAGCGCGAGCTTCCGGCCCCGGGCCGCAAAGCCGGACATTCCCGCGGGACACAGGGCAATATCCGCTTTTTCCAGCATGGAGATATCAAATTCGCTGTCTCCGGCGGCAATAAAGCCGTCATAGCCGAAACGCTGCCGGTACCTCTCTGCCGCCGCCCCTTTGCTCATGGTGGCGGGAATGCAGTATACCCGGCGGGAATTCCGGAGGATCCGGATCTTAGCGGGATCCGCCTCCCGGAGGAACCAGGCCATGACCTCAGGCACGGCATCCGTTTTCACATAAAACAGGAAGGGAGTCTCCGCCACCACATCCCGGGCCCCGAACACGCCCTCAAAAGCGCTCCGAACTCTCATAAGCTCCCGCCGTTCCTCCCGGGAGATCTCAAGAGACTCCTGCGTCCAGGCAGCATCCTCAGTGCCGTTTCTCAGGAGCACGGCACCGTTATAAATAAGGGCGTCCTCCCAGCCGAAGGCTGCAAAGGAATCCCAAAGTCTCAAGTACTGCCGGAGAGCTCTGGTGGTAAGAGGCACGGTCCTGAAGGGGTTTTTGGCAGAGTAAAACTGAAAAACCCGCTCCGAAACGTAGCTCTGTTTTTTGCCGTTAATAGCTTCCACCCAGACTGCCGGCCCCTCATGCGGATGCCGGTGCGAATAAATAACGGTATTGTCGATATCCGTAAAAAACAGCATCAGAAACCTGTCCTTGTCTCCGTAATTGTCTCCGGCCGCTCCTAAAGCAGCACCGGGATCTCCGCATGGGTCACATACCGTTCCTCGCGGCGGATCTCCCATTCCCGGTCAATGCCCAGAAGCTTATTCACCGCGATACCGGGAAGGTTTACCCCGCCGGCCAGACAGGCCAGCTGCACCCCGCCGGACATTCTGGTGTTCACCTCCAGAAAATACAGGGTGTCATCCAGATACTTAAACTGAATGTTGCAGGGGCATTCCAAAGGAAAAGCATCCAGCACCTCCCGGATCTTTGCCATAATGTCCTCCCGGAAGCACAGCCGCTCGATGCGGGAGCTGTCCTTGATGCGGGGCAGAATAATGAGGCCCCGGGAGGTTTTAAGACAGTCCGCGCTGACTTCGTTTCCGGACAGATTGGGCATCACCATCAGGGGAGCAAACTCCTCCTTCTCAGAAAGAGCCTCATAAATGGCGTCATAGGTCATTCTGGTGTTCTGCTTCTTAAAAAGCGCCTGATAGCCCCGGCGGGTGTTGTCTATGAGCCGGTAGCTCTTGCCGCCCTCGTCCCGGACAAACTTGATGCAGACCTCCCGGTAACGCTCCCTGAGATAATCATAGGCCTCCGCAAACCCGGACACCGTGGTTACAATGCGGTATTCCGGAACGGAGGTTATCCCCCGCCGGGAAAGCTCCTGATAGGCCAGATCCTTGCGGTTCAGCATGGCTATGGTCTCATAATCATCCGCCATGACCTTAACCCCCAGAGCGGCAAAATCCGCTTTTCTTCTGCTTACTGCCAGCATTTCCCGGCGGGGCATAAATACATCTACCTTATGATCCCGGCAGAAGGCGAGACAGAAGTCGGCATACTCATCGCCCTTAAGAGCCGGCTCCTGATACCATTCATCGCACTTTGCCGCCAGCACGGAACGATGGTTTTCATTTGTGCCGATAATGTAAGAGTCCGGATTGTCCTCCCTTATCATGCCCATGATATTGTAGGCGGTGCTGAACCAGTGATTAAACCAGATCCTTGTCATCATTAAGCTCCTCAGCGGCTGTGACTCTCTTTATGCAATTTTTGTCCTGCTGAAAAATACAATGAGGCCTCTTAAGAAGCCTCATCGCCGTTATAGCAAAATATGCCGTCAGGCAAAACGTCTGGACATTTCGGTAATTGAACCGTCCGTGGTACCCTGCCCCATGGCGTTAAACTTCCATTCGCCGTTGTAACGGTATACCTCTCCGAAGATCATCGCCGTCTTTCCGGAATAATCCTCCGTAAGATTGTAAATGCAGAGCTCGCTGTTCGTCCGGGCGTCAACGAGACGGATAAAGGCGTTCCGAATCATGCCGAAATGCTGCTTCCGCTCTCCGGCCCGGAAAATATTAACCACGAAGACAATGCGATCATACTGCTCCGGAACGGCATTAAGATCGATGGTGATCTGCTCGTCATCTCCCTCTCCGGCTCCGGTGAGATTGTCCCCCATATGCCGCACCGCGCCGCTCTTATGAGCAAGATGGCCGAAGTACACGACATCGCTGCTGTCCGCAAGCTTGCCATTGGTGAGCAGGAAAGCGCTGGCATCGCAGTCAATGTCCGCCTGACTCTTCAGGAATGAGAAAAATCCCCCGCTCTTCTCCTGGGCAGCCTCGTCCCAGCCAAGTCCCACTATAATCTTTGAAAGTCCGTCACTGGTCTTGGTCAGACTTACCTTCTGTCCCTTCTGAAGCTTTACCGACATCCTGTAATCCCCTGTGTAATTCTCTGAAAAAAGGCCGCAGCCGATGTTAACCGGCAAACTGCGGCCTTCCGGCAGTAACTAAAAAAACAATACTACGCGGCGTCAATGCCATAATGAGCGCAGAGCGCTGCGAGGCCGCCCTGGAAGCCGCTCCCGATGGCGTTGAACTTCCATTCGCCGTTGTTGCGGTAGAGCTCGCCTACCACCACTGCGGTTTCAATGGAGAAATCCTCGCCCAGATCGAAGCGCACCAGCTCCTGATTGGTGGCCTGATCAATGATGCGGCAGTAGGCCTTGGATACCTGACCGAAATTCTGCTTTCTCTTGTCGGCATCGTAAATGGTAACGGTAAAGGCGATCTTGGCAATGTTTTCCGGCACCTTGGCGAGTTCAATGTCGATCTGCTCGTCATCGCCTTCGCCGTCGCCGGTGCGGTTGTCGCCGCGATGCACCACGGAGCCGCTCTTGTCCTTGAGGTTGCCGTAGAAAATGAAGTCGGAATCGGAAGCGCACTTGCCGCTGGCGTCAGTCAGAAACACCGAAGCATCAAGGTCAAAATCAACGCCGGAATCGAAAGCATTCACATCCCAGCCCAGACCTACCTGAATCTTGCTGAGACCGGGGTTGTCCTTGGTCAGGCTGACCTTCTGTCCTTTTGATAAATTAATAGGCATAATGAAACTCCATTAGCAATGCAAAACATAACACATTTCCGGAAAAACCGGTTCCGCTCATCACAATCCGGTCATAAATGCGGCGCCGTCCGGTAATCAGATCCCGCCCCTCAGCCGCAAAGCAGGAGACAATCCTGCAAAGACTGCATCCGAATACGAACAGGGGTTTTGACAGATCAAATATCAGACTCATTATACAGAGCAAAAAGACGGTAATTTGCGAGATGTCAGACTTTTCCGGACTTTTGCCGATTTTTGCCTTGCAGATCATACTTTTTGGCAATTTCGGAGCACGGGATCAAACCAAGGAGGACAAGCCACTCCCCGGCCGCCTGAGGCACAGTGGTATCTGAATTACGAGATTAAATAGAGCGGATATCACGCGGAGCTTGATTGCGTTGATCTCTGAACTGATGAGAATTCAGCGTGGCGCATCATCACGCTTTATCCTAAAGACATAGTAAAACTGCCAAATCGGAACTTTCCGGGCATTTTTTGAGTTACGTTGCAACAAAAACAAAAAAATCTTACTTGTTTTCCTTTATTATGCAAAAATTGTAAAACAAATGTTTATAAAAGGAAACTCACATGCAAGCAATCCTAGACAGACAGGAGCTCATTGCCGCAGGCGAAGCCGCTCCGCTTTCACTTCCAAAATTCAGAACCTACGCCATTACAAATCTCAGAGGAGGTATTGGGAAGACATCAATCGCCTTCAATCTTTCATATCTGGCTGATAATATTCTGGTAGCTGATACATGCCCCCAGGGTAACTTATCTTATTTCTACGATCCGAATTATGCTCTTACCGGAGGCGTAAACAGCGCAGACCTTATTCGTCCGTACATATTGCCGGGATTTGCCCACCCCACTCATATTTCGCAGAAAATCGGAGCAACCAACGAATACTTCGCCGATAAAAACAGCTTCTTTGTGAAATCGTCCTCTGATTTGTACATACTTCCGAATCAGATTTCTACGGCAATGGTTCAGGCCAGAACTGTTGCCGGCGCAATGCAAAACACCATGCTTGACGGTATTCTGTACTCACTGAGAACCGAACTCGCCAAAGAGGCTCAAATTACAAAAACAGACAAGTGTCTGATTGATACTTCTCCGTTTTTTGCCGGGGCAACACAGCTGGCATGGAATGCAGCTGATGCTCTCATTATTCCTGTCAGAACGGATCAGCAGTCTGTTAATTCATTTAAACTGCTTATCAACATGCTGACAACACCTGACAGTGATTTTTTAAAGAATCTTCCTTCTGATAAGCATATGCCAAAAATACAGATGGTCATTCTTACTCACTGCGCCTGGTCAACCAGGGAAGGTTCTCGGAACAAGCCTAATAAACAAACCAAGATGTTTCTGAATGAGATTTACAGTATAGTAGCCAGACACATTAATCTCTTTTCAACATCAGATCCCCATAATCATGTAATGATACTTGATGATTTTCTGGGTTCAGGAAGAGTCTCATCCGCAAAATCCAAACCTATTCCGTGCCTGAATCCCGGAGAAACAAATGTGATAAACCGGGAAAAATCAGTGGTAAACAAGTCTGTGGATAAGATTAAGAATGAACTTTTGTTCATTCACAATTCGATTTGGTAAAACAAGATCGCCCTGCAGGCATGAAGGTGCTTACCGTACAATGCTGTCATCGATGACGGTTTTTGGGAACCAGAAAACTAAAAGCAATGCCGGAAGGCTTAAAAATAATGGTGCCGGCTAACAGAATCAAACAATAAGGAATGATTAAATCGATGCACTCCTTTGAATATGACAAAACATCTGCGAAAGCGGAGTTATATGAGCAGCTTTCTGAACTTATGGAACGCTGGGAACATGAAATCGTAGAATTTAAGGAAGCAAAAGGACAATATTCCGAAGATAAGATAGGACAGTATTTCTCTGCCATAAGTAATGAAGCTAACTTAAAGAATCAGCAATATGGCTGGTTAATTCTTGGTGTGAGCGAACAGAAGGATAAATATCCTGTTGGTACTTCATTCAAGCAGGGATCGCCTTCGCTGTTGGAAAAATTCAAATATGAGATCAGCAGAGAGACCACCGATGGAATGACTTTCCTTGACATTATTGAACTCTATCCCGTTTATAAAGGCGAACGTAAAAGGGTTTTGATGTTTAAGATTCCTGCAGCCGTTGCAGGAATACCAACAGAATGGAAAACGAGATACTATGCCCGTAACGGGGAGAGTTTGGTTCCGATGCAGCAGTATAAGATTGATGCTATACGAAATCAACAGCGTAGAGACTGGTCCAGGCAAATCCTTCCGGGGGCAAATATGTCACATCTCGACAAAGATGCGGTAGCTTTTGCCCGGGAAAAATACAAAGAGAAGATGAATAAGATTCATATCTCAGAAGAAGTGGATGGATTGACGGATGAGGAATTTCTTACGAAGCTGAAACTCGTGTCGGATGGCAGAATTACGAATGCGGCCATGCTTTTGCTTGGAAATGCTGAATATGATAACCTTTTTGAAAGTGCACCGAGTGTGATGTGGAGGCTTATTGAGGCGGATGGAACTGTAAAAGATTACGAAATCTTTGGAATACCGTTCCTTACAGTCACAAATAAAATATTCTCCAGAATCCGTAACCTCACATACCGCTATATGCCAAATCAGCTGTCGCTGTTTCCAAAAGAGACCCAGCAATACGATACTTGGCTTTTGCGTGAGTTAATGAACAACTGTATAGCGCATTCCAACTATCTATTGGGTGGGCGTATCTATATCAACGAAGAAAATGATTGCGTCAGTGTTGTAAATCCAGGGGATTTTCTTCCGCAGAAGGTCGAGACAGTTCTGCAAAAGACATACAATCCACCTTTTTACAGGAATCAGCTTCTGGCGGATGCAATGGTGAAATTCCATATGATTGATACTGCGACGAGCGGCATCAAGAAAGTTTACCGTATCCAGAAGGAAAAGTTCTTCCCTATGCCGGATTACGATCTGACAACGGCAAATCAGGTTTCTGTGAAGGTATATGGCAAAGTCCTGGATGACCGTTATACCTATATTCTTTTTGAGCATCCTGAACTGGATTTGGAGACGGTTTTCCTGCTTGATCAGGTACAAAAAGGCCATGGTCAGAATATTCCTAAAAACGCCCTGGCACTTCTGCGAAAGCATAATCTGGTCGAAGGGCGGGCAAACAGCTTGTATCTATCGGCCGAGGTGTCGAAAACAATAGAAGAGGAAGCGACATATATAAAGAACAAGGCGTTTGATGATCAGTATTATAAAGACCTAATCATACAATATTTAAAAAAATATGGGAAAGCACAAAAAAAGGATATCCGCGACCTGCTTTGGGACAAATTGCCTGATGTACTTGACGATAAGAAAAAGAACAGTAAAACATCGACGCTTTTAACGTCTTTACGAGTCAAGGGATTAATAACTACTGATTCTCCGAATCAGCAAACTTCATATTGGGTTCTTGTTAATGATGCGGATGATTCTAACAAGACTTGTAAGAAGTAAGAGAAATTCCAACAAGCTTTTTGCAAGTAAGTCCAAAAAGGCGGAATTCATGGGGATTAACAGCTTGTTGGATTTTGCGATTCCAATAAAATTCTAACAAGCTCCAACAAGAATTCTAACAAGGAATGGATGGACTAGGGGAATCTTTTTCTGCCTCTGGAGGGCTTGATAATCGTTGACTGCCTGTGCTAAAGTAAGATCGCATTCTGCGATCCCGTCCGGATGCAGTCCGGATTTTGCCTTGGTGTAACGGTCAAGGGCAATTTTCCGGGCTTCCTCAAGAGTCTCCGCTCGTATCTTCTTCACAATCCTTTTCCCGTTAAACGTGCACCGATGCTCAAACGAGAAAGACGTCTGCTTTCCGGTTCCCGAAATCACCAGATTAAGTCCGTTGATATCGGTTATTCTCACCCTTTCTCCGGGCTCAAATTTTCTCTCGAAATCACTCTTGTTAATCACTGCTAACAACTCCGAACCTGCATCCAAAATGGAGGCGAAAAATGAAAGATCGAACACATTTTTGGATGCAGAACGACTTAAAGTCAAGGATTTGCGGGGGTTGAAAAATTGAGATGGTGCCGGCTAACGGATTCGAACTGATGACCAACTGATTACAAATCAGCTGCTCTACCAACTGAGCTAAGCCGGCAATACTGAGATGGTGCCCAGGGACGGGATCGAACCGCCCACACGAGGATTTTCAGTCCTCTGCTCTACCGACTGAGCTACCTGGGCAACTGGCTACGAGGGGGCATTTTACAAGGATTTAGAGATGCTGTCAAACAATTTCGGAAATATTTTTCATTTTCAACTATAGTGATTAAAAAACGAACAGTACAAAATCATAATGCAAAGCACAGCAACGAAAATAGCTTGACTGCAAGGAATAAGGTTGAAAACAGGAGCGAAAGAAACTTGAGAAGAGAGGTGAATCAGATGGTGGCCAGAGACGGGATCGAACCGCCCACACGAGGATTTTCAGTCCTCTGCTCTACCAACTGAGCTATCTGGCCAACGCGTGCCATTATACTGATTTCCAAACCCATGTCAACACTTTTACGAAATTTTTTTTCATTTTTTTACCGGCCGAAATGCCATGCCCATGAGAGGACAGTATCACGCCAACGCCAGCAACTCTGCTTTATCCGTTATTCGTCTGGGTTTTCTCGCGCCTCCTGTCCTTCTCCCGCCTTTTCCATGCTTGGCCCCGTCCATTCTGCCTGCCCGATTCCCCCTGAGTGGCGCCGCCTTTTCATCAGCCGCTGTTCTCCTCCTTATCCGGCTTCTCCCAACCTCTCAGTACCATCATCTTCTTTCTCCGTTATAAAACGTGATAACTTTAAAAAAGGGCCCCTTAATTTGTTGCTTAAACTGCTGTCATAACTACAATTTTATTTATTGCGGAGGCCCGAAAATGACAGCAAACACCAAAACCTACGGCAAAATCAGCATCCCAGCCGGCAAAAATCTCGATGAATGGATAACGGAGCTTACCTCCGACTATTCCGCTGTGTATGTTACTGAAAAGATCCGGGGCGCCATCATTCCGGATACCCTCTCAGCGGACACCGCCCCTATGTTTTCGGAGATCTTTTCCCGGCTCAGCCACTCCCCGGATCTTAAAACCGAAAGAGTGGTGCTCCTCTCCGGCCTGCAGAACCTGCCGTCCAGCGGCTCCCTGTTCTATCCCTGCCAGGAAAATGTCATTTTCCAGCGGGTGCTGCCCGCCATGGATCTTCTGGCCCTGCTGCCCGATACTCCGCCCTTTCACGAAACCGGCCGGGATAACGAAATGTTCGCTGAAAGGTTCGAGGCGGCGCTCCCTTTTATAGAAAGACTCTTTCCGGATGCTGCGGTGCTTCCCCTTCTGGCGGACGGCACCAAGGGCTCAAAAATCAGCAAGGCCCTGAAAAAAATAGACATCCGCAGAAATGACCTGGTGATCTGCGTAACCGCCATGTCCCAGGGACTGAGCCGCTCCGAAGCCAATAACAAGGATGCCGCCATTATGACCTCCATTCTGGCTCAGGCCGACAATATCTCCCCTGCTGATACCATCAATGCCAATGTGCTTAATGCCATGACCTGTTATTCCTTAAGCCGCAGACTGGTGCCGCATATTTTCAAAAACGACCATATCGGTTCCTGCGGATCCTCCCGCATCCGGGTAAACGGCTACATGGGCACCGGCTATCTCCTGTGATACCGTCTCATCCGAAATGATGCGGTGAGATGACGTGACACAATTTTTTTACAAACATTACACGATAATTTGCATTATTGTCTTTACTGCTTTAGAATTTCAGAGAAAGTTTACAGGCCTTTGCAATAAGGCAGGACGTTTTACCGGGTGACTGCTTTCCCGGTGCCGGTTTTAATTTGCAATTGCCATGGAATAAGACAGCAAAAGAAGAAAACATGACAGATAATGCTAATTACACTTCTCTGGGACAGGCTTTTTCGCTGGGCAACGGCCAGGAATCGGCACTGAACTGGCTCAGGGAAAAAAAGATCCCCGTGGCAGTTTTTCTCATCAGCGGCATCAAGCTTGAGGGAGTCATCACCTCTCATGATCAGTACAGCCTGCTTCTTACCGATGCCCGGGGTATCCAGCAGCTCATCTACAAGGCAAAAATTTCCACCATCACCCAGGTCACTGCTTCCAAACCCCGGAGCGGGAGACCATTCCCCAGATCCGGCGGCAGACCGAGCTCTCCGGATCAGAACGCGTCCGAGGCCCGGAGACCGCCGCAGGCCAGCTGACCGGATCCGGCCGGAGACGGATTTATCACCGTTGCCGGCTTTCCGGAAATCATCCGCACCGTAATGAAATTGCCGCTGACCGCTGCGGCAATCCCGATAGGACTGTCCTCAAAAACCGCGCATTTCTCCGGAATAGCCCCGATCCTTTCCGCCGCCAGGAGGAAGGTTTCCGGATCCGGTTTCGGCTTTACTATATCCGCCTCCGACACGATCTCTCCGATATAATCCTTAAGAATCGTTTCCGCAATTATGGTCTCCGCATTCTGCCTTTGGGTTCCCGTGCCCACCGCCATGGGAATGCCCCGCTCCTTAAGATGCCTGAGCACCGCCATCATAGCCGGAAAAACTCTGATTTCATGAATGCTGCGGCGGTAATTGCGGGTTTTAACAGAAGCCAGGGTTAACGGATCCGGAAGAAGATCTTCTTTTCCGGAACTAAGCATTTCCGCGACAATGCGGGAAGGAATGCCACCGTGATTCATGAGCCAGGCAGGGGAAACCTTAATGCCATAGGGAGCCATGGTTTCCTGCCAGGCGGCAATATGAAGGGGCATGGAATCCACCAAAGTGCCGTCCAGATCAAAAACCGCCCCGCGGATCCCGTTAAGGAGCTCCATGCTAAAAGGCTTTTCTTCCGGCAGCTTCTCACCTGCCGTCCTAATATCTCCGCTCTCTCTTTTCATATCTTCCTCCGGCCGGGGATTATAGCAAATGACGCCGTATCTGACATTTTGTATAATTCGGTCAAAAGCCGGGAGCATGCCATGAAGGAAATACGAGTACAAACAGCGGTAATCGGCGCCGGAAGCGCCGGACTCAAGGCCTATGAGGGGGCGCGGAAGCAAGGGGTCTCCGCTGTTATTATCGACCCGGAATTCAAGCTGCCGGAAATGCTGAAATCCGGATACCTGCCCCTCAGCATTCTCCGGGCGATTATTGAGGAACGATCCGCCTCGGTGCTGCAGGATGATGCTCCCATCACCATGTACGGCATGGATCATTCCATAAGACAGAAGTTTTCCGCTATCTTGCAGGATCTCCGGGAAAGACGCCGGAGCTGCAGCGAAAAGTACATGAAGAGCTTTCCGGCCGTTCCCGAACAGGATCGCATTTACGGCCATGCCGTTTTTGAGGACAGCCGGCATCTTACGGTGCCCGAGGCGGACTGCAGAATCACCGCAGACACAGTTGTCATCGCTACCGGATCCCGCCCTTACATTCCCTCGTATATCCAGAATGCCGGGAAACGGGCCATAACCGCCGCCGAGCTTTTTGAGCTCCCCGCCCTCCCGAAATCCATTGCCATCCTGGGCACCGGCAGCACCGCGCTGGAGCTGGGGCAGTGCCTCACCAGACTGGGGGTGAAAACCGTAATCTTCGGGCAGCGTCATCTCTGGCATTTTTCGGATATCAAAATCGCGGAAATCGCCGAAAAATGCATTGATAAAAGCGTTGTCATGTTTATGAACAGCGAAATCACCGAAATCTCCGCGAATGACAGCGGCGTTACCATTTACTATCTGGAAAAGTCCGGCAAGGAGGGCTATCTCCGGACAGAATATATTCTGGCCGCTGCCGGCAGGATCCCGAACTTCTCCCACCTCCGTATTGAAAACGCCGGCCTTGCGCCGAGCTCCTTCGGAACCATTCCGGCGGATCCGGATACCCGTGAGACCAGGGTGCCCAATATCTTTGCCGCAGGATCGGTGGCCGCCCTGAATAACCCTCTGGAGAGATCTCTCAAGGACGGCCACATGGCCGGCAAAAACGCCGCGCTGTACCCGGGAGAGCTTCAGAAATCCCCGTGGCTGCCCCTGACCATCTCCTTCACCGCCCCGAATTTTGCCATTGCAGGACGCAAGGAGGAAGAGCTCCGCCGCTGTCATGATGCCGAACCCTATATTATCGGCGAGGCCTCCTTTCAGGAATCCCACTGGGCGGAGATCCATCTCGAAACCGAGGGCATGATCCATCTCTACTTTTCTCTCAGAACCAAAAAGCTTCTGGGAGCGGAGCTGGCTTTGCCCATGGGGGACACCATCGCCCAGTTTCTGGCCTTCGCCATCGCTCTGGAAAAGACCCTGCCGGAGCTTTTGAACTTCTCCTTCTATAAGCCCACCCCGCTGGAAATCGTGCAGCTGGCCATCCGGAATGCCAGCATCAGGTTCCGGGAGCTTGAGACCGATCAGAAGGCCCAGCTTAACAGACATGCCAAAACGGCAATAACCCAATGACAGCTATAACCCAATAACAGCAGCACTGGCAGCGCCTTTCAGGGTTAGCTGTCAAAGAACACCCTCAAATCACTCCAAGGAGATAATGCAATGTTTTCAAAAATTGTCCTGGCCACCAGAAATCCCGGCAAGGTCAGAGAATTTCAAAAGCTTTTTGACGGCTTCCCGGTAACAGTGGTGCCCGAAAGCGATTTTAACGTGGCCTCTCCCGTTGAGAGCGGCACCACCTTTGTGGAAAATGCCATTATCAAGGCCCGGAACGCCGCCAGACATACCGGCCTCCCGGCTCTGGCCGACGATTCCGGGATTGCCGTGGACTGCCTGAACGGCCAGCCCGGAATTTACTCCTCCCGCTATGCCGGAGAAAACGCCTCTGATGCCGCAAATCTGGACAAGCTCCTCAGCGAAGTCTCCCGGTTTCCGGAACAGGAAAGAACCGCCCGCTACTGGTGCATCCTGGCCTTCATGAGACACGCCGAGGATCCCACTCCCGTAATCTGCCAGGCCTATTGGAAGGGCCGCATCATTTTAGAGAAGCGGGGACAGAACGGCTTCGGCTATGATCCCTCGTTTTTGATTCCGGTGCTGGGACAGACCGCCGCCGAACTGGATCCGGAGGTTAAAAACCGCCTGAGTCACCGGGGACAGGCTCTCGCCAAGCTAAGAGAAGCTCTCCGGGAAATCTGCGCCGGAGAATAGCAGGGATGGCCTGCATTCCGGATCCGCCTCTGGGACTTTATATTCACCTTCCCTGGTGTATCAGAAAGTGTCCCTACTGCGACTTTAACTCCTACGGAATCACCGGGGACGCCAGGGCGCGGCAAAGCTCATTTGCCGCCTATACGGATGCCCTGCTCCGGGAGCTTCAGGAAGAAGCCAAAACCGCCGGAGGCAGGCCTCTTATCAGCATTTACCTGGGAGGCGGCACTCCCTCCCTGTTCCCGCCGGCGGAAATCCAAAGGCTGCTCCGGGGGGTAAAAAGCCTTCTTGACACCGCCCCGGACTGCGAAGTCAGCATGGAAGCCAATCCCGGCACCGTAACCCCGGAAAGTCTTCTGGGCTACCGGGAGGCCGGGGTAAACCGTCTCAGTCTGGGCATTCAGAGCCTTGATGACGCTTTTCTCAAAAGGCTCTCCCGCATTCACAGCCGGGACGAGGCCTTCCGGGCCATAGAAGCAGCCGGAAAGATATTCGATAATTACAACCTGGATCTCATGCATTCCCTGCCGGGGCAGGATACGGCAGCGGCGCTCAGCGACCTTGCCGCAGCCTTGGAGTTTCATCCCTCGCATCTCTCCTGGTACCAGCTGACCCCGGAGGAGGACACCCCCTTCGGCCGGAATACTCCGGAACTCCCGGACGAGGAAACCACGGAAGAGATCTGTCTTCAGGGTTTTCAGCTTTTGGCAGAGGCCGGCTATCGTCACTACGAGATCAGCGCCTTCACCCGGGATCGCCCCTGCATTCACAACAGGAACTACTGGAAATTCGGCGATTATCTGGCCCTGGGAGCCGGCGCTCACAGCAAGATCACCTTATCCGGAAAAATCATCAGAAAATCCCGGCAGCCCCGTCCCGGGGACTATATAAAGGCCGTTACGGAGACACCGGGGGAAGCCATCCGGGAAACCCGCACAGTAGCCCCGGAGGATCTTCTTTTTGAATATCTCTTAAACCGCCTCCGGCTTTTTGAGGACATTACCAGACAGGAGTTCGAGGACGCCACGGGGCTCAGCTTTCAGGATCTCCGGGAAAGACTCCGGCCCTTCCGGAAGGAGGGACTCATCTCCGAGAGTGAGAATTCCCTCGCCCTGACCTCCCGGGGCGCTCTCTTTGTGAATCGCATTCTGGAGGATTTTCTGTAACCGTGATTTTCGGCAGCAGAGATTTCCCATAACAGAGCAGAAGAGCCCCCGCGGACTTCTCATCATCATTCTCCGCCTCATCTCATCCCCATCCTCCAATAAAAAAGGGCATGGCTAAAACCATACCCTCTTCATATTGCTGAAGCTCCTGAAAAAGCTTCAGCCTTCAGCTGCCGGTTACTTGGTCAGCTTGCCGTGGCATTCCTTGTACTTCTTGCCGCTGCCGCAGGGACAGGGATCATTGCGGCCGACCTTCGGCATGGCGGTATTGCTGGCAGCCTGAGCCTTTTCATCGGCAACCTTGTGAGCCGCCTCATTAAACTGGCTTTCCGCCAGCTCCGCCTGCGCCCGGCGCTGCTGCTCCAGCTCCTCGGGGGTCTGGATCTGAATCTGAATTCTGCAGAGCACGCTGACCACCTGGTTCTTGAAGTTCTCCAGAAGCTGACTGAACATATTAAAAGCTTCCAGCTTGTACTCGTACTTCGGATTCTTCTGAGCATAGCCCCGGAGACCGATGCCCTGACGCAGGTAATCCATGGCGGCCAGATGCTCCTTCCAGAGGGCATCCAGACACTGCAGCATGATATTGTGCACCAGAGAGAGAGCCTGAGCATCGCCGATAAGCTTCTTCTTTTCTTCGAAGACATCCAGAGCGTGCTTGATAATGCGCTCCCGGAGGGGTTCCTCATAAAGCTTCTCGTCCTGCTTCAGCCATTCATCAATGGGAAGATCCAGGAGGTAGACGTTTCTGAGCTCAGCCATCAGTCCCTTCACATCCCAGGTCTCAATAAGAGAATTCGGCTGAATGAAACGGCTGATGGTGCCGTTGAGGACATCGGTCATGATCTCGTCCACGGCCTCAATGCCCACCTTGTTGTCCAGAAGGGCGTTACGCTCCTCGTAAATAACCTTGCGCTGCTCGTTGGCTACATCGTCATACTCCAGGAGGTTCTTACGAATGTCAAAGTTGCGGGTTTCCACCTTGCGCTGCGCATTCTGAATAGCCCGGGAAACAATAGGATGTTCCAAAGACTGACCGTTTTCCATGCCGAGACGGCGCATGACGTTCTTGATCTTGTCGGATCCGAAGATCTTCATCAGATTGTCTTCCATGGACAGGTAGAATCTGGAGGATCCCGGGTCGCCCTGACGGCCGGAACGGCCCCGGAGCTGGTTATCGATACGGCGGGATTCGTGGCGCTCGGTGCCGATAATATGGAGACCGCCGGCCTTCACTACGGCATTATGCCGCTCCTGCCAGGCGTTTTTAACCTTTTCGATTTCCTCGGGAGTCGGGTTTTCCAAAGCATCCAGATCCGCCTGGAGAGATCCGCCCAGCACAATGTCGGTGCCGCGGCCGGCCATGTTAGTGGCAATGGTCACGGTGCCGGGACGGCCGGCCTGAGCGATAATCTGAGCCTCCTTGGCATGGAACTTGGCATTGAGCACCTGATGGGGAATCTGCTCCTTATTCAGGAAGGCCGAAAGCTTTTCGGAATTTTCAATGGAAATGGTACCCACCAGCACCGGACGGCCGGCTTTGACAGTTTCCTTGATATCCTCCACGATGGCTTCATACTTTTCCTGCTCGGTAAGATAGATAAGATCCGGCAGATCCTTTCTGATCATGGGCATGTTGGTGGGAAGCACCACGGTATTAAGCCCGTAGATCTGATTGAATTCCGCAGCCTCGGTATCGGCGGTGCCGGTCATGCCGGCCAGCTTTTCATACATGCGGAAGTAATTCTGGAAGGTAATGGAGGCGAGAGTCTGGTTTTCCGACTGGATCTTAACATGCTCCTTGGCTTCCACCGCCTGATGCAGGCCGTCCGACCAGCGCCGGCCCGGCATGGTGCGGCCGGTATGCTCGTCAACAATAATGACCTCGCCGTCCTTGACAATGTAGTCCACGTCTCTGGTAAAGAGGACATGAGCTCTGAGAGCGGCCATGACATGATGGAGAAGAGCGATGTTCGCTGAGGAAAACAGGGAATCATCCGGGGACAGGAGCCCGGCCTTCACCAGAAGCTCCTCCACATGCTCCTGACCATGCTCGGTAAGATAGGTCTGGCGGAACTTGAGATCCTTGGTATAGTCGCCGTCTCCCTTGTATTCCTCGGAGTCCTCCTTTTCCTGCTCCGTGAGCTCCGGAATAATGGCATCAACCTTGATATAAAGCTCGGAGGAATCAGAGGAGGGACCGGAGATTATGAGCGGGGTGCGGGCCTCGTCGATAAGCACCGAGTCCACCTCGTCCACGAGAGCGTAATGCAAAGGTCTTTGCACTCTCTGGGCGGGAGTATAGGCCATGTTGTCTCTGAGATAGTCAAAGCCGAACTCGTTATTGGTGCCGTAGGTAATGTCGCAGGCGTAAGCGGCTCTCTTGGCTTCCGCATCCATGCCCGGAATGTTGCAGCCCACGGTCATGCCCAGGAATTCATACATGGGCCGGCTCCAGTTGCTGTCGCGGGTGGCCAGGTAGTCATTTACGGTAACCACATGGACGCCTCTTTTGGTGAGAGCGTTAAGGTATGAGGGAAGAAGCGCAGTCAGGGTCTTGCCTTCGCCGGTTTTCATTTCTGCGATTCTGGCATCGTTGAGCACCATGCCGCCCATAAGCTGCACATCAAAGGGACGGAGCCCCAGCACTCTGTTAGAGGCTTCTCTTACCAGAGCAAAGGCCTCGGGGAGAATGCTTTCCAGAGATTCGCCCTTGGCCACCCGATCGATGTACTGCTGTGTGTATGTTTTAAACTCTTCGTCTTTGAGAGCCTTGAATTTAGGCTCCAGAGCATTAATTTCCAAAACCTTTTTCCGCAGCTTCTTTACTGTTCTTTCATTGCTGCTGCCGAATATTTTTGTTAAAAGTGACTGTATCATGTGCTAATTCTTTAGTAGTCTGAAATCATTGTTAAGGGTGTCAGCCCCGTACCGGGCATCATTTTACATGACTGCCCCCTGATTTGTCCCGCTTTGCCGGAGTGACAAACAGGGACAGAATCCGCCTGCTACTCTATATAATGACGTTTTGTCATTCTTTCAATGGAAGGGAAAAGAAATTGCTAGCCTGCCGGCGTTTTTGCGGGATCATGCCCGGATATTCCTCCGGAAAGTAATGCCTTAGGAGGTTCCGGTCTTCTGCCGTAAAGATACAAATCCTCCGTAAGAGCCCGGGCATAGTCAGAATAGTCCCCTGAAGCATCCCGGATACTGAAATGCTCCTGAAAATCCGGCGGGGAAGCTCCGTTATGACCGGCTTCCGGAAATGACAAATGAGCGCCCTCTCTCCCGAAAATATAAAAGCCGATATAAGGCTTCAGCCCCGGCCGGGATGAAACCAGGGTGCCCAGCCTTGCTGAAAACCCTTTTTCCGCGGCATGCTTCTCATACTCGGGAAGTCTTTCCGGGGGAAATACCGCGGCCACCCACCCCGGTTCCTCCAGGGTTCTCTGAGCCATCTCCCAGAAAGCCGCGGCGCTCCAGGCATGCTCCGTTCTGGCCAGTCCCCGGACTTTAGTTTTCAGGGGCGGGGAATTCTTATAATAGGGAGGATTGGAAACTATGGCCGCAAAGCCCTTCCCTCCTTGCTCCAAACCTTCCCCGGCTCCGGCAGCAAAATTGCGGATATCTCCCGGAGATGCCGCAAGGCGGGAAGACCAGGGGGACAGCGCAAAATTCCGGGCCGCTGTGTCAGCCGCCCGGGGATCGATATCAATGGCAAAAATCTCCGCCCGGGGTCTTCGCTGCGCCAGAAGCAGGGCCAGAATTCCGGTACCGGTTCCCGCATCAAGCATGCGTTCAGACGCTGTTTCAGGAAGATAAAAGCCGCACCAGGATCCGAAAAGGACGCTGTCTGTAGTCAAAGACATCCCGATGGAATCAAAGGAAACACCGAAATCTTGGAAATAGAAGATTTTTTGAGACATGCTTTTGAGAATTCGCTTTGGAGCGGGAAACGAGGTTCGAACTCGCGACCCCAACCATGGCAAGGTTGTGCTCTACCAACTGAGCTACTCCCGC
>NZ_JBGVBR010000084.1:0-4124 GCF_045225735.1 Succinimonas sp.
GATCTGCTTGAGATTCAGCTTGCCGTTAATGATTTTGCCGGAGTTCTTACCGTTATCGTAGATATCCTTGAGCAGGGCGCGGGAGCGCTTCACATCAGCATCGACCTTGGCGGCGTAAACATCCAGAGCGTCCAGATAGACGGCCAGAACCTCGATATCCTGGATATCCTTAATGGATGCTACCCGGGATCTTTCCTCCTTGATCTTGGCTCTCAGCTTGTCGTTCCGGGTGGCAATGTTCGGCAGGAAGCTTTCCATAAAGCTCTTATCCACCTGACGGTAGTAGCGCATCATGGCATTGCCGGCGGAGATGATGTTGTAGGCCTTGCCGCTGCTGCCGAAGGCATACTCCTGCATCCCGGAATACTGGAGGAGCTTGTTCCAGGTGGCGCCCTTAGGAGAGGAACGGGTCTGATTCACATAGTCCAGGCATTTGTCCACCGCGGCATCGGCTCCTTCCACAGCCGCAATGAAGTCATCCCCGTAGGCTCCGTTAAGATACTCGTAGGTGTAACCCATAATGCGGTCGTATTCCGTGAGCTTGCTGGAATTCACTGAGATGGCCAGGCGGGAAGCCTCGCCCCGGAGAGCCCGGATTTCGGAGGCCAGAGTCAGAATCACCCCCAGCTGTTCCTTTTCCGTATCGTTCAGAGAGTGCACCTTTTCAGGCTTTGTGGGCATGTTTTTGGGGAGCATGTCCTTATCCCAGTCAGACAGCACGCCGGCAATCCAGTAGTACTGGTAGTAGGGATCCTGCGTCTGTTTAACCATGGGATGCGCCTTGACATTGGATAAAAAGGTCTGACTGCCTTTTTGCAGGGAGGCAATCACCTCGTTTACGGTAAAGACATCGGTATCTTCCTTTTCCTGAGGAGCTGCATAAGCCGAGGCCAGAGCCATGCCGCATACGGCCAGCAGGGCGAGAGACAATTTCTTAAGATTCATTTGTTATTCCATCCGTTACTGTTGAAGCCGCGTTTTCATAATCAGAACCGGGCGGCATAGTCTTCCACATACCATCTGCCGTTGCCTTTTTTGATGAGCACGTGGGGATGCGGGGAACCTATCTGCTTGCCGTTTTCATTAAAGGCTCTGCTGTTGACCGTGGCCTGCTTCACCACCTCGCCCTGAGTCTTGTTCAGGATGGCTCGCTGTTCATCGTCCAGGAAGAAGTTTTCTGCTTCATCGGTGTTGTCAAAGCCCTTGATAACCTTGATCTCGGCCTTGTCAAAGGTGGCATGCACATATTCCTTCCGGAAGCGTTCCTGATGGAGATCCCAGTGATAGCGCACCAGATCCGGAGCCTGCGGGCCGGCCTGACGGTCAGGATTGATGCAGTCCAGGTACAGATCGAAGTTCTTTTCCTTGATGGCGGTCATGAAGATCTCCATGAGCCTTTCCGGAGTGACATCCGCCGGAATGCTCTTCACGGAATACCAGCCTTCCTTAAGCTGCTTTACCTGATCCTCGCCGGCAAAATACCCGGAAGCATCGGCGCTTTCCTTATAGAAGGCGGCCACGTGTCCCGGAACCTTCAGAGCCACCGGCAGCACGGCCCAGCCCAGACGGGGTATGCCAACCTTTTTCTTGGCGGGATCGGGGTTTTCCGCAACCACCTCGGAGATCTGCCCCAGCACGGTGAACTTGATGGTGTCTCCTAAACTGGAGTCCACGGTGCGGCGGTAGCGCTTCACGGCTTCGTAGGGGCCCAGCCAGTTTCTTTCGGAGATATTAATAAAGTAGTAGCCCAGAGAAGGCTTGCCCTGCCAGAGGTATTCGCCGGTAAGACCGTAGAACTGATTGGAGGGATACTCCACGTTTTCCAGAACGACGTACTTGTTCTGGAGGCTGGAAATGGACACCACGTTGGGATTGGGAATGGGGGCCGCGGGGATAATGTCGGCGCGATGATCGTTCAGGAACTTTTCAAACTCCCGGTCGCCGATGGCGGAAATGGTATTCCGGAGCTCCTCCTCCTTCTTCTTATAGGCTACCCATTCCGGATTAACCTCGGTATAGTCCCCCTTGCTCTTCATGAGGGTGATTTTGGTGCGCTGAAAGAGAGCCTCCACATCCGGATTGTCCGGATACTTCTCCTTCAGGGCCTGCACCTTGGTGAGGGCGTCCTTTTTGGAACGCCAGACCATCTTTTCCCCGCCATGCTGCAGAGCGACTTCCTTTTCAAATTCCTTGACGTAGTATTCGGCCTGGCCGATTTCGCGCTTCATTTTGGCGTAGTCAACGGTCTCTGCACTGCAGGGATCAGGGGTGAACGCGGCCAGTCCCAGAATCAGGGGAACTGCAGCCAGACCTGCTTTAAGAATTTTCATGCGCACCTCATGCTAAAGTACATGCTATGTATTTGCTGTTCCGTGTCCGGCCCCTGACAAAGCGAAAGGGGGGCGGATGCGGCTGTCTGCGGGAATGCCTTCCGGAAGCAGACAGGCATTAAAAAAACTATGCAT
Organism: Succinimonas sp.; assembly: GCF_045225735.1. NCBI lineage: Bacteria > Pseudomonadati > Pseudomonadota > Gammaproteobacteria > Aeromonadales > Succinivibrionaceae > Succinimonas > Succinimonas sp. Next base: position 2,466 of record NZ_JBGVBR010000084.1, read on the forward strand.
TGTAAGTCATGCCGGAACATAACCCGAAAGATTTCCGTTTTTCATGTCAGGATATGTGAAGTCCGGTTAAACCTAGGACTTTCCGCCGCTTAAAAAGTTCCGGACGCGGCAAAGGTTTTCATCTTGCATAAAACCGGAATTACGCCACAGGCGGAATATAGCGATAACGCTATAATTGCGGTAAATGTCATGCCGTTGGAACAGGTTTCATGCGGCAGCCTGAGCAGTCATTCAGCAGAGGTTTTTATGAGGATACCGGAAGAGCTTTTCAGAAACCGTTTTGAACAGGAATACAACGCCGAGACCGGAAGAGACCTGATTCCGGAAGGGGCGGATTTTGGCACCTACTTTAAGAAGTGTTTGGAGGAGGCCTCCCATGGCAATGCGAAAATGGCTCTTTTTGCGGCCACGGAATACGGCGCCCGGCGGGACAATCCCGAAAACCTCCGGGCCTTCCGGGACTGGATCCTAAAGAGCATCTGTCTCGGGAGCAGCTACGCCCGGGTCTTCTGCCTCCGGGAATATCTCCGGGAGGCGGTGGAAAGCGGCAACATGGGCTCCGCGGAAGCCTACGCCAGGGAAGCCCTGCTCCTTTACCGGGATCACGGCTATATTATGGCGGCGGAAACTGCCTTGCGGGGCCTTCTGGCTCTGGGAGACGAGGAAGCTCTGGCCCGGGCCGAGGAGCTCCTTGAGGACGCTCTTAAAACCACCGGCGCCGCCGAGCTTCTTCTGGTGTTCGCTCAGGGAACCCTGGATTACGATGACGGCCCGGAGAAGATTTCCGAAAGGGCGGATCTTCTTATCAGGGCGGCGGATCTGGGCATCAGAGAAGCCATCCGCCTTCTTTCCGTTTACTACCGGGTGCATGTCCGGGATCTGGCGCCCCGGGTTAAGGATCTCATCGCCTGCATTAAAAGACATCAGGAGGAGGATGATGCGGGCGCCCGGAAAACCCTGGCCCTGATCTACTCCGCCGGTACCTTCAGAACCAATCCGGTTTATGATTTCCGGAAGGCCCGGCTCACGCTTGCGGAAATAAAGGAGCCCGATGAGGAAACGGAACGGATTATGGAGATGTGCGGCGGCCGGGATGCTTTCTAAGCCTGCTTTTCTGCCGGAAGCGAGAGCTGAGATCGAAGAACTAAGAACTGCGGAGATTACCGATTGCTCGCAGTCGCTGAAGCTCCCCATGTCATCTTACTCCTCGCAGTCTGCGCAATCCTCGCATTCCGGATCATCGCAGTCCTCGCACCATTCGCACTCGTCAAATGGTTTTTCAGGGCTGCCCCAGGTGGAATATCTTTCGGATCTCGCGGGCTTCTCGGCGGATCCGGAAGAGTAATAGGGCAAATTCCCGGAAGATCCCGACTTGGGTTTCTGACTGGGTTTCGGAGCAGGCCGGGGCACCGGGCGGCCGCCGCCGTGACCGCCCTTGGCCAGCAGGAGAGAGCCCGGAGACATAAAGCTTTCCGGGCGAACATCCTGAGGATGAGGAGCAGCGGAAATCTCGCAGCCTCCGGCCCCGGGGGAAAGGGCAGCCTCGCAGGTCAGGAAATCCGGGGATCTGGCATATGCCGCTGTTTGTCCTGCGGTCAGCAAAAGCAGCAAAATTCCGGATGACAGTGAAAAACCGGCAATGATAATTCTGGCGGAAAG
>NZ_JBGVBR010000085.1:0-7222 GCF_045225735.1 Succinimonas sp.
GTATGGCAGCGTGATATGCCAATGCATGACAACACATAACAATACATAACAACACATAACAAAAGAGATCCTCTTATGAAAACAGCAATTAAACCGTTCAGACTGTTAAGGACAGGAATGCTTGCAATTACTGCGGCAATTTTGCTGTCTGTTTCCGCCTGCTCCGCGCTTCCGGAGGCATCCTCTCAGCAAGGGCTTTCCTTGGAAGGGCAGGCCCGGCAGGAATATGTTGCGGCAAGGATAAAGGGCTACTATCATCCGGCAGCCGGAGAGGTTCCGGTGCCTCCCTTTGCCGCTCCCTCCGGCATTACCCACCGGCGGTTTACGGCGAACGGAGCAAAGCTGGAGACCCTTTCCCGGGAAGGAGCATCCGGCGGCCGGGCGGTGCTGCAGCTTCACGGGGGCGGTTATGTTCTGCCTCTCACCGATCTTTACCGGATCTGGGGCCTCATGCAGCTTGAACAGGCTGCCGCCGGAACCGTCTTCATGGCTGACTACCGCACCGCTCCCGCGCATCAGTACCCTGCAGCTCTGGAGGACGCTCTCGCAGCTTACCGTTACATTTTGGAGCAGGGCTTCGCCGCCGGGGACATTGTGGTCATGGGGGATTCCGCCGGCGGCAATCTGGCTCTGGCCCTGGCGGTTAGAATCCGGGAACAGGGCCTCCCGGAGCCGGGAGTCATGGCGCTGTTTTCACCATGGACTTCCATGTCTGCCAGTTATCCCTCCCGGGAAACCAATAAGGAGCGGGATCAGGTGCTGGGAGTTATTGCCAATCCCGGGATGTATAACGAGGTGCTCCGGCCCTCCTATGCAGGATCCCTTCCCTTGGACGATCCCCGGCTGTCCCCGGTAAATGCCGATCTCTCCGGACTCCCTCCTGTTCTTATTCAGACCGGGCAGTACGACATGTTCAGGGATGAAGCTTACGCTCTTTTAAGAAAGATCACCATGGACGGCGGCGATGCCCGGCTTACCGTTTATCCCGGAATGCCCCATGATTTTCAGATCTTCATGCCGGAGCTTCAGGAGAGCCGGGATTCCTTCCGGGAGGTGGCAGATTTTATCGATGCTCACTACCGGGCCGAGACCAAAAGGTAAGGTAATGCGTCATGCCAGGGCCGCAATGTTTGCCGGATGCTGACAGAAACACTGACTGGGGCGTTTTTTGATCGTGCTCAAAAAAATCTCTCTTCCCCGGCATCTTCAGCCTCAAGTGATTAAAGTCCCTCATTTTTTGGCCGCTAAGCGATCAGAGGGACTGTGCTCTCCCTGATTAATATTATAAAAACGGCGGCAGATCTTTTTGCGCCGTATCGGATACGACTAAGCTTAATGAGAGAAAAAATCCGGAGGTGCTGTTATGGCTCTTTATATAACCAATATAGCGTCCATCAATGCTCAGCGCATGCTGGCCAATTCCACCAATGCTCTTGATACCTCCTACAAGAGACTGGCATCAGGACTTCGCATCAACAGCGCCAAGGATGATGCCGCAGGCCTTCAGATTGCCGACCGGCTCACCTCGCAGATCAACGGCTTAAAGCAGGGCAACAGAAATGCCATGGACGGCATTTCCTTCGCGCAGACGGCGGAAGGGGCCATGGATGAAATGGTCACCATGTATCAGAGAATCCGCACCTTGGCGCTTCAGTCCGCTAACGGCACCAACTCCGATGCCGACCGCACCGCCATTCAGCAGGAGGTGTCTTCCCTCTGCGCCGAAATCGACCGCATTTCCAAGGATACCACCTACGGGGGACAGAATATTTTTGAGAGAGCGGCCTCTGACAGAACCATCTCCTTTCAGGTGGGGGCAGATGCTAATCAGACCATTTCCATGAATCTGGCGGCGAAGTTCACCAAAACGGTAGGAACCGGGGAGGATGCTCATGAGGTGGAGGAGACGGCTGCGAAGTGGTCGGTAAAGGAGCTGGCAGCCGCCATGGGAATTACGGACGGTATTGCCAACTGCAGCGCTACTGACTTTTCCGGATCTGACGGCAAGGCCTTTGATGTGAGCACCCAAGGAGGAGCGCAGAAGGTGCTGGAAAACATCGACAAGTTTATTGCCGCCGTGGACAGCAAGCGGGCGGAATTCGGCGCCGTGCAGAACCGGCTGGAATCCACCATCAGAAACCAGAGCAACGTTGCCGAAAACGTGGAGGCCGCCAGAAGCCGGATCCGCGACACCGACTTTGCCGAGGAAACCTCCAACATGATCCAGCAGAACATTATTCAGCAGGCAGCTCAGGCCATGCTGAGCCAGGCCAATCAGAGATCTCAGATGATTCTGAGCCTCCTGGGAGGTTAAGGCTGGTACTGCGATTGCTGCGACACAAAAAAATCCGGACGCTGTCCGGATTTATTTTTGAGGGGAAAGCTAAGGCTTTTCCCTTTTTGTTTCAGGCTTCTGAAATCAGGCCTGAGGCAGGGTAAGACCGCCGAAGGCCGCAATCATGGCCGGGATCATCTTGCAGTATTCCCCGGACATGAGAGCCAGATCCGCATCGATCTGCACGGCGGGATCATCGGAGCCGGTGATGTTTTCCTCCAGCACGGTATCGGAAAGGCGGATTCTCTTGAAGTTGAAGTCGGAGTCGATGATAAAGGAGATCTCCTCGTTCAGGGAAAGCGCCAGACTGGTTACCATCTTGCCGGCATCCAGGTGGGTTTTGATTTCATCGCTGGAGAGATCCTGCTTCTTGGCTCTGATAATGCCGTTTTCAGAACGGAGTTCGGTTTCGTCCCCGATAACGACCCCGTCCGGAGCCTCGTCCCGGGAGAGCCAGTCGGTGAGGCAGACGCTGATGTCATTGTTAACGGTAATGGGCTTGGCCGGGAAGGAGCCCAGTCCCTTGCGCAGCAGAGCCAGCATGTCATCGCAGACCTTGCCGCTGGTGGTGTTGATGGCCACATAGCCGTACTGGGCGTTGATCCAGAGCCAGACCTCCTTGTGAATGGGGAAGGCCTTGGGCAGAAGCTCGGAAATGATATCGGCCTTAAGGTCATCCCGTTCCTTTTTCCGGACGGTGCGGGCCTGGGTGCTTTGGATTTCCTCGATCTTATCAGCCAGCATTTCGCTTACCACGCTGGAGGGGAGCATTTTCTTTTCAAAAAGGCACCGGAAAAAATAGTCATTGCCGATCTTATGCACCAGCACCGGCTCCTGGTTCTTATTGCCCATGACGTCAGTCCAGCCGAAGCGGGCCAGATCCTGTCCCTGACAGGGCTGAAACTTCTGTTTGGAAATAAGCTCGTTGAGTTCGTCGGGGGAATACTTAAAGGGGGCTTCAAGATGATAAACCCTCATGCTTTTAAACCACATCTGGTCAGTACCTCTTTAATCAATGTGAATTTCGCTGGCGGCGCCTGAGTCCCGGCGTCCGCTGGGAAAGGGCGGTTCTCGGGCGTCTCAGAATGAAGGGGAGCGGGATAACCGGTCTCGGTCTCCCGGCGTTCTCAGAAGTGTACCACTTTTTGCGGTTTTCCGAAAACGTTGCAGCCGCCCTCCGGGAGAGCCCCGGAATTTTTCCGCAAAATAAGCCATAGCGGGGCGGCCGGAACCTTTCAGGAGATATTCCCGGGAGAACTCTTTTCATTATTTTCGTTTCCTTTTCCCTCCTATTTCTCCATCCTCTTGCTCCCTCGCAGGTTTTTATCAGATCCTCGCCCCCGAGACGGAGTTCCTTGCTTATGAGCCGCAAGGCGTTCCATGCGGTTTCGGGGCTTAATTTCCCCGGTTGTGCTATAATGGGCGGGTTAAATTTTTTGTTTGTTTTGTGAGAAGCAGTGAAATGAGCGATAACGGGAATAATAATCCTCCTGAGGATGAAAAGACTTCCGAAGAAGGGCAGCAGCCCCGGACGGAGGATTCGCATCTTCAGCCATTGAATATCAGACCGGTAAGAATTACCGAGCAGTTAAAGACCGCATTTATCAATTACGCCATGAGCGTAATTGTGGACAGAGCTCTTCCGGACGTGCGGGACGGCCTCAAGCCGGTGCATCGCCGCTGTCTGTTTTCCATGTACATGAACGGCTATGACAGCACCGGAAAAACAGTAAAGTCAGCTAAGGTGGTGGGCGACGTTATCGGTAAGTACCACCCGCACGGCGATACATCCGCATATGACACTCTGGTGCGCATGGCTCAGAATTTCTCTCTCCGGTATCCTCTGGTAATCGGGCAGGGAAACTTCGGCAACCTTGACGGCGACAAAGCTGCGGCCATGCGTTATACCGAAATCAAGATGGCCCGCATTGCCAATGAAATGGTGGAGGATCTGGGCCCCCGCAATGATTTCAAGGAAACCGTGGATCAGGTGCCTAATTACGACGGCTCCGAAATGATGCCTTCGGTCATGCCGAACCGTTTCCCGAATCTTCTGGTTAACGGATCCTCGGGCATTGCCGTGGGCATGGCCACCAATATTCCCAGCCACAATCTGCGGGAGATTATTGATGCCACCATTGCCCTGATCGATGATCCGAATATCACCATTGACGGTCTCATGAAATTCGTTCCGGGCCCTGACTTCCCCACCGGCGGCATTATCTACGGGGTGTCCGGCGTGCGAGAGGCCTACGAAACCGGACGCGGTTCCATTATCATCAGATCCCGCACTCACATTGAAGGCAAGCCCGGAGAAAAGCAGTGCATCGTCATTGATGAAATTCCCTACAATGTGAACAAGAAGGAGCTGGTAACCCGCATTAACGCCTGCATCCGCGAAAAGACCATTGAAGGACTGACCGAGGTTAACGACTACTCCGGACGGAATCACGATGTGCGGGTGGTTATCGGCATCAGAAAGGGCGAGGCTCCGGAAATCCTGCTGAATCAGCTGTTCAAGCGCACCAATATGCAGATCAGCTACGGCATTAACATGCTGGCCCTCAATGACGGTCATCCCGAGGTCATGAATCTCAAGCAGATTCTGGAAGCCTTTGTTAAGCACCGTCGCGAGGTTATCACCCGCAGAACCGTGCATGATCTCAAGCGTTCCCGCGCTCAGGCCCACATCCTGGAAGGCATGCTGGTGGTTCTTTCCAACATCGATGAGGTGATTCGGATCATCAGGGAATCCGCCAATAAGAACGAGGCCAAGATTGCTCTCATGAACCGCGGCTGGGATTTCTCCCTGCTGACCGAGCTCATCGCCCGCGCCGCCGACGGTTCGGAAATCTGCCGTCCGGAGGATCTGGAGGATCCGGCCTACGGCATTCATGACAATCTCTATCATCTCTCGGATCGGCAGACGGAGAGCATCCTCAACATGCCGCTGCACCGCCTGACCGGCATGGAGTACAACGAGGTTCAGGACGGCTATAAGGATCTGGTTGCCAAGATCCGTTCCTTCCTGGAAATTCTCGAAAACGACTCCGTGCTGGTGGAGGTTATCCGGAAGGAGCTCCGGGAGATCCGCGATACCTACGGCGATGACCGCCGCAGCGAGATCCAGGGCGAACGTCCGGAAATCACCATGGAGGATCTGATTGTGCCGGAAACTGCCGTGATCACCATGTCCCGCACCGGCTACGTCAAGTATCAGCCTCTGGCCGAATACCGCGAGCAGAAGCGCGGCGGCCGCGGCAAGAGGGCTGCCAAGGTCAAGGACGAGGATGTTATTGATAACATTTACATTGTTAATACCCACGATACCATTCTCTGCTTCTCTTCCATCGGCAAGGTCTATCCGCTGAAGGTGTATGAGCTGCCCAGCTCTTCATCCCAGTCCAAGGGGCTGCCTATTGTCAACCTGCTGCCTCTGGAGGAAAACGAGCGCATTATCAGCATTCTTCCGGTGGACAAGTTTGACGAAGACCGCTACCTTATGCTGATCACCAAGAGAGGTCTCATCAAAAAGACCAGCCTGGCCCTCTTCAAGAATCTCCGCAAGACCGGCATTCTGGCCATTAAATTCATGGAAGGCGATACTCTGGCAGGAAGCGCCATTACCGCAGGCAAGGATGTTATCGGCGTATTCGCATCCAACGGCTATGCGGCCGTATTTAACGAATACTACGGCGCCGCAGCCGCCGAGGGCGATGAGGATGCCGAGGATGAAATCCCGGATACGGAAGAAGCCGGCGATGCTGATGATGCCGACGAGGGAGATGATGATGCTTCCGCAGCGCAGGAAAAGGATATTTCCTCCTACTGGAATCCGGCTCCGGACGCCAAGGGCATTCGTCCTTCCGGACGCGCCTCCCGCGGCGTTCGCGCCATCAAGCTGGCTCCGGGGGCCGAAGTGGTTTCCATGGTGGTATTCAAGCAGGATGCCGGCATGGTGCTTACCGTGTCCTCCAGCGGCCTCGGCAAGCTTACCCCGCTCTCCCGGTATCGTCTCTGCAACCGTAACTGCAAGGGCGTAATGTCCATTAAGCTCACGCAGCATAACGGCAAGCAGGCTCAGGTGGTGGGAGTGCTGCAGGCTCAGATGAACGACCAGATCGTGCTCATTACCAGCGATGGCATTCTGATCCGTACCAAGGTAGAGCAGATCCGTGTTTGCGGCCGCTTCTCTCAGGGCGTTAAGCTGATCAACATCGGGGAGAACTCCGAGCTCATTGCCGTGGAGAAGGTGCTGGGCGAGGATCTGGAAAACGATGCTGAAATCAGGGGCCTTAATGCTCCCGAAGGCGAAGCCGGAGCGGCGTCAGGAGAGGTTCCGGAAAACAGCGCCGGAGAAAATCCTGCCGGGGAGACCGCAGGGGAAAATGATGCTGAAGCAGCTCCTTCTGATGCTGCCGAGGCTCAGCCCGAAACCGGAGATCCCGCGGCTCAGGAGTAAAGTGATTTCCTGGTGAACAAGAGAAGGGCAGACTTTGAGTTTCTGCCCTTTTTTATTGCTTCCGGCGTGAGCTCAAAGTGTCTCCGGGACAAGACGCTCAAGGATGATCATGTTTAGGGAGATAGCCCCGGAAAGGGCGGCTCAGGAATAATAAGATATGTTCCGAAAAACCGGCCGGGGAAAAGATATCAGGGAAGAAGACAGGAACTTCAGAACCCCGGCTTTTTCTGAAAAATGAAAAGCGGTTAAGCTGATCCCGGCGCAGTGAATCTTGTCGGTTATGTTAACCTCAAAGCTTGATTAGGTCAAAATTTCAGTTTTAGCAGAAGAGCGTCTCAAATTGCGCAAGAGTCATGTCAAGCTTTTTGGCAGCTGCTTCTTTGGTCATCTTTCCTTCCTTGAAGCGGTTAAGATAGCGATGCAGT
>NZ_JBGVBR010000086.1:0-23729 GCF_045225735.1 Succinimonas sp.
TGGATTGGTATAAATGATGTTAAAAAACTTTTAAAACGGGGGCGGCGTAAATTTTAGATACATTCCCACTCCCGCTTCACTTATATCAATTGCTGCAAACCTCATATCGTATTGCTTCTTTGGTTATGCGAATGACTCTTTTGTAAAACTACTACAAGGAGTTATTCATGACTAACCTATCGAAAATCAAAAGAGACAATCTTCTCTCGAAAATTGAAATTCTAAAAAATAATCTCAAAGACCCTACTGATGCAGAATCACTGAACACTATCAGTATGCTTAAAAACGAACTAACCAACAAAAAATACGGATTAGTTTGGGAAGAACATTCTGAAAATGTAGATGAAATGCTAAAGGATAACATTCCTGTCTTTACCGAGGATAAATCAAGAGAGATTATTTCAGATGAATCATTACCATATAATTTTCTTCTAGAGGGAGATAATCTGCATAGTTTAAAACTTCTTGAAAAAACGCATAAGGGAAAAATTGATGTAATATATATCGATCCTCCGTATAACCTTGGTAATAAAGATTTTATTTACGATGATAATTACGTTGACAAAAATGACGCTTACAGACATTCTAAATGGATTTCATTTATATTTGAAAGGTTGATAATAGCAAAACAATTATTAAAAGACGATGGGATTATTCTGATATCAATCGATTCTACAGAAGGATTTCAGTTAAAACTATTATTAGATTCTATTTTTGGTGAAAAAAATTTTGTTGCGGATTTTCACATAGAAACATCGTATGTTGCTGGAACAAGGAGATTTGCCGCAATAAACGGAAGTGTAGTGAAAACCACAGAATTTGTTTTAGGTTATTCTAGAAACATAAACAGTAAACCAATCAAAAATCCAAAATACGATTACATTATGGGATTCGATAAACACTATAATCTATTTCTAAATACTGAAACAAATCAAACACAGAGTTTAGTTCAAGTGATTGAACAAAATAAAACTATATCAAATATCTTCAAACAATATGAGATGAAAATATCGTTAGATAACTTGGGGAAAATGGTATTATGTAATGATACAGTTCGTGAATGGTTGTATAGTGATGAAATTTCAGATAATTTATACAGATTATCTTCTGATGAAGTTTTAATAAAAGATGACAATTATAATATCCCTGATGACACTATTTTTACATACAATGGCAAATATGTATATAAAAGTGATTCCAAATTATTAACAGTATTTAAATATTCAGACCGCTTGGGATGCTGTGATGATTATCATAGAAATTATGGAGAAAGATCAATAAGAGGTAATTTATGGAAGGGTTTTTCTGCTGATGGCGGTAATCTTATCAATGAAGGTGGAGTATCATTCAAAAACGGAAAAAAACCAATTCGTTTAATTCAACAATTACTGGATACTGTATTAAGTACAAATAATTCACACCCAATTATTCTTGATTTTTTTGCTGGTTCAGGTACTACAGGAGAGGTAGTTTTAACTTTAAAAAACAAATATCCAAAAATTTCATTTATACTGTGCACTAATAACGAAAATAATATCTGCAAAGATATTACGTACCAAAGAATTAAAAATGTTATTACAGGTACAAAAAAGAACGGAGCACCTTACACATATAAAATTCCCGCAAATCTCAAATATTTTAAGACGGATTTTGTTCCAAAAGACTCTGATAATATTCAAGATGTTCTACTAGAACATGTAGCTGAGATGATTGAATTAGAGAATGGAATTAAATTAGATGGAAGACGTTATATCATGATTTTAGACGATGAGCAAGCTGACAATCTTTCATCTCATTGGAAAGAATATTCAGACGTAAAAGCGTTGTATGTTGCTCGAGATGTTTTATTTAATACAGAACAGAATATGTTATTCAAAGATATCGAGATTCATACTATTCCAGATTATTATTTTAATTTTGAATTAAGAGAAGCAGGTGAATTATGGTAAACGGGATTGACGTTCGACTGTTTAATTTTCAAGAACAAACAGTTATGAAACTGCTTGAAGTAACTTCAGATAGTAATAGCAGACAGACTATAATTCTTCAATCACCCACAGGTTCTGGCAAAACAATCATGCTGATTGATTATATTGAAGAATATTTAAATAAGCTTAACACAAATGTAGCTTTTATATGGCTATGCCCTGGAAAAGGGGATCTGGAAGAACAAAGCCGAAAAAGAATGATGAGTGTAGCACCTCATAGATTAACTCAGAATTTATTTGATGTTCTAGCAAATGGATTTACAGAAGAAAGCACAACATTTATAAACTGGGAACTAATCACAAAAAAAGATAACACGGCAATTCGTGAAGGCGAACGCAAAAATCTTTATGACCGTATTGCAGAAGCTCATCATAACAATCTTGAATTTATTATCATTATTGATGAGGAACATTCAAACAATACTTCTAAAGCCAAAGATATTATAAATCATTTTTCGGCAAAAAATATTATTAGAGTTAGTGCAACGGCAAACCAGATTAGTAGCCATGAATTCATAAAAATTGATGAACTTGATGTCATAGATGAAGGATTAATAACAAAAGCTATTTATGTTAATGAAGGAGTGGAAGACAATAGTCAAATAGATAACGATTATGATTATTTACTTGATTTAGCAGATGCAAAAAGAAAATCCATATATGATCGTTATACTAAATTCCTCCCTAAAGGAAGAACCATAAATCCTTTGGTTTTAATTCAATTTCCAAATGGTCAGCCCGAAACCATTAGATCTGTTGAAAATAAATTATCATCAATGGGATATACAACAGATAATGGTTTGGTCAGCGTATGGATGAGCGAAGATAAAAGAGATCTTCCTGATAATTTATCAGACAATGATGCAAAACCGGTGTTTCTTCTTATGAAACAAGCTATAAGTACCGGATGGGATTGTCCGCGTGCAAAGATACTTGTAAAACTAAGAGAAGGAATGAGTGAAAATTTTGAAATTCAAACTATAGGCCGTATCAGAAGAATGCCTGAAGCAAAACATTATGATGATGATATTCTTGATTTTTGTTACGTCTATACATTTGATGAGAAATATAAATCAGGTCTTTTGGATTCAATGAAGAATGAAGCATTTGAAATCAGACGTCTCTTTTTAAAAGATAAATGCAAATCTTTTCAGTTAGTTAAGCAGTACAGAGATCGTGATTTTAATGGATTGGGTGAACGAGATGTGCTGCATCGAGTTTTTACTAAACTCAGCAAAAAATATCATCTTGGATCAAACAAAGCAAATAACAAACAAATCTTAGCATCTAATGGTTATAAGATAGAAGATGCAATTCTAGGTCAAGCACTAAAAGGTTTGTTTGCTCGTACTAATTCTATGTTGACAGCAAATTCATTTATTAATACTAGAATAAAGGTTGACACTCATAAACATGGACTACAATTCTTGCATAGCACTGACGCAATTAAATCATCAATAGGAATGTCTACAAATAAAGTTAGAACTATTCTTGAGAGACTATTCAGGAAAGGTAAAAATCAAAAGTATAAAATTTTATCATTGAATACTGCAGAATTCTATGCATTTGTCATTAACAATGAGCATGAACTTCGAGAAGAATTTCGTGAAATTACTTCTGAAATGATAAGATTTGATACCTCTAATTTATTTTTAGAACCTAAACAAGAAATTTTTAAAATACCTGAACAAGATTTTTTTAAATATCACAAACCTGTTACAGAATTATTATATTCATCAAACTCATATGAAGATTACTCATCAGGATATAATACTGCATTTACTAGAAGTCAATGTGAGAGAATGTTTGAGGATTATTGTCAGAATCGAAATGATATAGATTGGGTTTATAAGAATGGTGATTCAGGAAGAAAATATTTTTCAATTGTCTATTTGGATGCTCTTCAGCATCAATATTTGTTCTATGCTGACTATATAGTAATGAAAAATGATGGTACTGTTTGGGTTATTGAAACTAAAGGTGGAGAGACTAAGGGTGAAAGTAGAAATATTGATCGTCAAATCGTAAACAAATTCAACGCTTTTAAAGCATATGCCCAAAAATATCACATCAAATGGGGATTTGTTCGAGATATTGACGGAAAGGATTTATATATAAATAATTCAGAATATTCTGACAAGATATCTAATCCTAATTGGATATTGCTGGATAATGTTTTTTAGTTTGTAACATCGTATTATACTCCTCTGCATTTCTAATTTATTTCCTCACGTTTTACGTATGAATGTGTTAATCCTGTCTTATTATTTTCTAAGACAGGATTTTCTAATTCAAATCACTTTGCATAATTAGCCTATTCTACAACTGATCACCGACCATTCCAAAAGCTTCTTACAATTTGCTGCAAAACTCTCCTCCTCCGCACTACTTATCCAGACTCCTCTCGCACCCAGTATTCTCATTCCCGCAAAGGATATGTGCGGGATCGGGCCTTAAAATGGTAAAATATTCCCGAGCCGGTGTCCCCAACTCTTCCGGATCCCGGCGGCTTTATTCTGACTCTGAACCCAAATGGTAAGCTCCGGCATGCGTTTTTTACTGATTCTCGCTCTTGCAATCCTGCTTCAGGGACTCCTGACTGCCCTGCCCGGAAATGCTCAGTCCGCCGCTGCAAAGACGCACGAAGGCGTCATTTACTGCTCGGAGCATTCCCTGCCCTACATGAACCCTCAGAGATATCAGTACTCCCCCATTGCCTCCACCCTGTCCAAGGCGGTTTACGAACGGCTCATCGGCCGGGACAACAAAACCGGAGAAATAGTGCCCGGTGTCGGAAAGCTCACCAGACTCTCCAAGGATCAGCTGGAATACACCTTTATTCTGGATAAAACCGTCAGATTTCACAGCTATGATTCCTTTGTCCCCACCAGGGAGCTCCAAGCCGAGGATGTCATATTTTCCTTCAACAGAATGCGGGATCCGGGAAATCCCTTTTACGAGCCTTTCGAGAACTTTCCCTACATCACCAAAACGGAAACCCTGAACAATATCAAGGACATTGTGGCCGTCTCCCCCTACGTGGTGCGCTTTATTCTGAAGGAGCCGGATCCTGATTTTCTGGATTTTCTGGCCATTGACAACAGCGTTATCCTGAGCAAGGAATATGCGGACTACATCCTGGAGCACAACCTGCCCCCGGAATACATTGACTACAATGCCGTGGGCACGGGGCCGTTTCAGGAAAGCAGCTTCGTAAGAGAGCGCTACGTGAAGCTCAAGCCCTTCCGGGAATACCGCTTTGACAAGCCCCGCATCAAAAAGCTGGTGATAAACCGCTCCTGGAAGATCAATAAAAGGCTCTCCCAGATGTTCACCAACGAGTGCCACATTATCTCCAATCCCTCCGCCAGCCAGCTGACCTTTATCGAGCAGCACCGGGGCAGCAATGAGCTTAAGATCTACAACCGGAAGACCGTTAATGCCACCTTTATCATCTTTAACACCAAAAGGGATGTCCTGAAAAACCGCCACACCCGGAGAACCATTGCCGACGCCATTAACATCCGGGATCTTAACGAGGCAGTATACTTCGGGCTGGGCCACTACATTATCGGAGCCCGGGCCGGCACCAACAGCATTTTCACTCCGGATACCGAACCCACCACCGAGGAACGGCTGGCCTCGGTGCTGGAGCTCCGGAGAACCCCGCTGCGCATATCAGTTTTTGAATCGGAAAACGGCGGCGGCAACTATCAGATAAAAATTGCCGAAATGCTGAAGTCCGACCTGGAAAGCATCGGAGTAAAGTCGGAAATCCACAAATACCGCACCGACACCGGTCTCCGCAAGCTAAGGAGCGGCAACTTCGATGTCGCCATTATCAACATCTTCTCCAATCTGGATTCGGCCATCGCTCCCCTTCTGGCCTGCCGGAAGGCCGTGCGCCGGAGACAGACCGATTCCGAGTTCATGAATAACTTCACCGGCTGGTGCAATCCCTACTTTGACAGCATCATGAATAACCTGAAAAACCGCCGGCTGGCCGAGAATGAAAAAATGAGCCTGTACCTTAACGCCAGACATATTCTGCTGGAGGAAATGCCCCTGGTGCCGCTCCTCTATTCCAGTAACCGCTATGTGGCTCTGGGGAATCTCAAAGGCCTCCGCACCACCTCCGCCGGCGGTCTGGATTTCCGGAATGTCTATTACGAGGATGAGGATCTTCCCGCCCCGCCGAAAGCCATCCGCTCCCTCGCGGGATCTCCGGGCAATGCCCCAAAGGATCTGACTCCGCCGGACAAATCAGCTCCCTCCGGAGAGTCCCGGACTAAAAATCAGAAGGCGGACTTTCCCGAGCCCGTCCCGGACGCCTCCGGAAAACCCGCGCCTGAAGCCAGTCCTGCAGCGGATCCCAAAAATCCCCCCGCAGCCCCGGCCGCCGGGAATAATAACGACCCCGGGAAGCCTGAGCCTGCTCCGGCTCCCCGTAAAAACAGCGCCGCTCCGGCTGCCAAAGGAGGGCATTAATGCTGAAATTCATTGCCCGCAGACTTCTTGTGCTCCTGTTTGTCTTCTTTGTGCTGACCGTCATTCTCTTCTGGATGCACATCAGACTCACCGAATTTGAAGCTGACCGGCTGGTGCGGGATTATTTTTACTTCACCAGCTCCATCGTCCGCGGCAACTTCGGCATCAGCACCAGCTCCAAGCTTCCGGTGATCTACGAGCTCAAGACCTACCTGCCCTCCACCCTGGAGCTTATCTTCTTTTCGTTTATTCTGTCCTTTGTCGCCGGCACCGTGGCGGGCATCGCCGCCGGTCTCAACCACCATTCCATGCTGCTTAAAGGGACTACCACCATGCTCAGGCTGACCACCTCCTTCCCGGTATTCTGGCTGGGACAGATGATGATCACCATTTTCGCGGTGGAGCTTAAAATCCTGCCCACCGCCGGCAACATCAGCCTGTTCTGCGATGTGCCGCAGGTCACCGGCAGCATCTTCATCGACTCCATCCTCACCATGGATCCCGCCTGCATCAAAAGCATGCTGGATCATCTGGTGCTGCCGGTGATTGTGCTTTCCTTTATGCCCGCCACCCAGTTTTTTCTGCTGGCCCGGAGAGCCTCCTTCACCATTTCGGAAATGGACTTTATCAGAATGGCCATTTCCCGGGGCCAGAGCCAGTTCTCCCTGGCCCGGAAGCATATTTTTCTGAACATTATTCCCTCCATCCTGCCGAAGGTAAAAATAATCCTGTGCAATCTGTTTTCGGCCACTATTCTGGTGGAGGTGGTGTTTGAATGGCCCGGTACCGGCATCTGGATCTCCAATGCCGTGGAGCATTCCGACAATGCCGTGCTGGAAACGGCGATTTTTGTGCTGGCAATTATCTTCCTGCTGGTTAATACCGTTATCGATATCATGGGAGAGGTATTCTTCCCGGAGAAGCGCCGCATCACCCTGAATATCTGACCGGTACAGGATCGTACCCGCGGCTTAAGCGGATTTTTTTCCGGAGGTCATGCAGGGAAAACGAAACGGGGTTAAAATAACCGGGGCAGACAGAAAGGCAGCATTAGCCGCAGGCCGGCGGCAGGAGCCGCAGGATCGGAAGCAGGATTAGCAGCAAAAACGGCATCTCAGTTCCTGAGGACTTAATGGCAAAGACCGGAGACGGGGATTTTCATGAATTTACCAAGCTATGACAAGGTCCTGTCAGACCGGCAGATTTTCTGGCATTTCTACAAGAAAAGCACCACTGACGTTATCGGGCTTATCGTGCTTTTCCTGATCCTGATTGTGATTTTCGTGATCCCTTCCTTTGTAAACATGGATCCCTACACTCAGGACATTACCAAAAGACTGCTGCCCCCCTCATGGGTTGAGGGCGGCGAGCTCCGGCACTTTCTGGGCACCGACGAATTCGGCCGGGACTTTCTCTCCCGGCTCCTCCACGGCGGAGCCAATACCATCGCCTTCGCCTTTCTGGCCACTGTTTGCGCCTCGGCCGCCGGCATTGTGCTGGGAATCCTCACCGGAATCGACCGCCATCACATCCGGAGCAGCCTCGTCAGACACTCCTTTGACATCATTTTTGCCGTACCTTCGATTCTCATCGTGTTTGTGGTGGTCTCCATTCTGTCCCCCACCCTGCCCCATGCGTCCCTGGCCATAGCCATCTCTCTCCTGCCCCGATTTATTCACACCACCTACAATGCCGTGAAGCATGAAATCGTCAAAGACTATATCAAGGCCAACATTCTTGACGGTTCGTCACGTCTGCAGCTGACTCTGCAATGCATTATTCCCAACATTCTCTCGGTGATTACCATCAATTTCTGGGAAGCCTTTGCCGTGGCCGTGCTGGATATCAGCGCCATCGGCTATCTGGGGCTGGGAGCTCAGGCTCCGGAGCCGGAATGGGGGAGCATGCTGATTTCAGGCATGGATCTTATCTATATCGGCAACTCCAAGGCCATTATTCCCGGAATTGCCATCGGCATCACCATTGCCGCCATCGCCCAGGTAGGACACGGCATCGGCAGAGTGCTGACCATGGGAGAAAAAAATGGCTTTAATTGAAATTAAAAACCTGTCCATTTCTCTCAAAACCGAGAACGGCAAGATCCCCATCTGCAAAAATCTGGACTTTTCCGTCAACGAAGGCGAAATCGTCGGCCTTATCGGCACCTCCGGATCCGGAAAATCCCTGGTCTGCAAGGCCATTGCCGGCATTCACAGCCGCAATCTGGAAATCAGCTTTGACCGCTACCGTTTTGACAATATCGACATTACCGGCAAAACCCTGCACCAGAGAAGACAGTTTCTCTCGGAAAGAGTGGCCATCATGCTGCAGAACGGCACCCGCAGTCTGGATCCCCTGATCACCGTAAGAGAGCAGATGCTGGAAAACCTGCCCAATACCGCCCGGCCCAAAAAAATCTGGAAGCGGCTGTTCTGGAAAAAAAGGGAAATCGACATTCTGCTCCACAAGGTGGGTTTCAAGGATACCGAGGCCATCCTGAATGCCTATCCCCACGAACTCTCGGAGGCGCAGTGCCAGAAGGTTAATATCGCCATGGCATTGGGCCGCAAGCCCCGGCTTCTGATTGCTGATGATCCCATAAGCTCCATGAACGCCCTGTCCCAGCTTCAGATCCTGCGGCTTATCGACGGTCTTAACCAGAACAATCACCTGTCCGTGGTCTATGTGTCCAACGACCTGGGGTCGATTGCCCGGCTTCTGGATCGCATCAATATGTTCTATTTCGGGGAAATTGTAGAACAGGGCCCCACGGCGCAAATTCTGAAAACTCCGCACCACCCCTTTACCAAAATCATGCTTGATGCCATTCCCGACACCGGAGCCGCCTCCCGCCAGAAGAGCTTCTTCAAGGTGCCCGGCGGAGATCATCCGGACTTTCAGCATCCCCCAGTGGGGTGCCCGCTGGGGAACCGCTGCCCCTGCGCGGATCGGGAATGCAATGTCAGGCCGCCCATTACCCGCGTAAAGAACGGCTTCTTCTGCTGCCATTATCCGCTGAATAAAAATAAATAGGAGCCCTTCATGGCTTACAGCATAACCCCGAAATTCCTGCAGGTGAAAAAACTGTCCGCTTCATTCAGCACCGGCAAATACTTCTTTCTCCAGAAGACAACCCGCGCCCTGACCGATGTTTCCTTCACTCTGGCTCAGGGAGAGACCCTGGCCATCTGCGGCGATGCCGGTTCCGGAAAATCCACCCTGCTGCAGATCCTGAACGGCAGCGGCCCAGACTACGAGGGCGACATCCTCCTTTATGAAAAGAACATCCGGGATTATGAACGCCGGGATCGGGTGTCCATCATCCGGATGATGTACCCCAACCCGGACACCGCTCTGAATCCCCATATCAGGGTGAAGAAAATTCTGGAAACGCCTCTGGTCATGAACACCGATCTGTCCCCCAAGGACATTGCCAGAAGAATCAGCTACACCGCCGAATATGTGGGGCTCCGGGAGGAGCATCTGGAATACTATCTCAATATGCTTACGGACATCCAGAAGCTCCGGCTGTCCCTGGCCCGGGCCCTGGTGCTGCGGCCCCAGGCCCTTTTGGTGGACTCCTCGGTGGAAAAGCTGGATGCCATTCTGAGAATGGATTTCTTCAACAAGTTTCTGGATCTCCAGAAACGCTTCCGGATGTCTCTCATTATCTGTCTCAACGATCTCGATGCCATCAAGCATCTGGCGGACAAGGTGCTGATCCTGGATCAGGGAAAACCGGTGGACATGGGAAGAGTCTCCATGCTGGCCTTATCCACCAACGAACTCACCCAGAGAATAGTGAAGAGCTTCAATCACGAATACCGCAGCGTGCGCCGCTGAAAAAGCGTTTCGCAGCGCGCTGAAAGAGGTCTCCCGCCGCCGCTTCTCTCTTCCCAGCTCCGTCGCTTTATCAGCGGGGACTTATCAGATAGCGCACCGGGATTTCCGTCCGGTAGGGCTCTCCCGGAATTCCGGTATCAAAGCCGACAATGCCGGCGGCAACCTCCTCCAGAGATCCGTCCAGAAAACGATTCCCGGTTTTTTTGCTGACCCGGGCTCCGGAGACCCTTCCGGAGGCGCTGACATCTGCCAGAATCGCCCCGCTCCCCTCAATACCGTTCCGAAGAGCCCGGGGGGGATATCTTTTAAGTCTTTCGATTTCCCGGCGGATAAGTCCGGCTCCCTTAAGATGCCCCTCCCGGGCCGCCCTTCCGGCATCCTGCCTTAAGGGTTCCCGGGAAGGCTCCGCCGGAGCGGCGGGAGAGCCCGCAGCTGAAGTTACGGATTTTTCCGGAAAGCCGGAGCCGTTTTTCTTTTTATCAGATAATTCTGAACGGGAAGCCGCCTCCCCCTGCCGCTCCCGGCGGGGAGTTACGGCAGAAGGCCCGGACGCCTTCCGGGGCCGGGACGGGGTTACCGGACGGGGCTTCGGGGCCGGAGACTCCCTGACAGACTCCTGAGAAATGGGCTTTTGAGGTGTCGGGGAAGATGAAGGAGTCTGGGAAGAGGAGTGAGCCGGGGGCAAAGGGGGCGAGGCTGGAACGGAGTCTGACAGAGAAGACAAGGCTTCCGGAGCGGCGGCAGGATCCGAACTGGCTTCAGATGGCAATGAAAAAGGCAGAGAAGCAGGCTGCTCCGGTGAAGCCTGGGCTGCGACAGGCCCGGCCAGAATCAGGAGCCCGCCGGTCACTGGTATTTTGGAGGATGATTCCGGAAGCTGATGCCGGGACAGAGACTGAAGGATTTCAGGCAAAACCAGAAAGAAAATCAGCAAAATAAGACCGCCAAAAAGCGCCGTGCCCAGAGAAGCTGCGATATCGGGGCGCTCACCGGAAAAGAGGCTCCGGATCCCCAAATCCGGGAGCTTCAAAGGCCGCCCCCGGAGGTGTTTGCAGCCGGGGCTGAGACTGAGTTTTCAGCTGCGCCGGCTCCGGAATCCCCGGCAGGTTTGCCGGTAACCGTGATCACAAAGCGGCCGGCCCGTTCCCGTCCGGCGATCTCCATGATCTCCGCCACCTTCTGAAAGGGGGCGCTTTTGTCGGCCATGATATTAAGACGGCGATCGGGGTACCGGGAAAGGAGATCCCGAAGCTCCTCCGGAGTACAGGAGGCGCCGTCCGCAAAAAGATCTCCCCGGGCATTAAGCATTGCCCGGATCTCGGAGCTTACCGGCAGGGCCGGATCTCCGGAAACCGCCGGAAGCTCCACCTCCAAAGCCGGTTTCATAAAGCTTGCGGTAAGCACCAGAAAGATGATGAGCATGAACACCACATCAATAAGAGGCGTGAGGTCGCTGTGAGAAACCTCGTCCTCCGCAGCAAAATCCCAGGGGTCAGTCATGCTCTGTCTCTCCCCCGGACGCCGCCGTCAAAGAAAGGCGGATCCGGAGGCTGTACCCCAGAACCTCCGCCCGAAAATCCCGCAGTCTCCCGCTGAGGTGCCAGTGAAAGAAGCTGGCTGGCACGGCAATACAAAGCCCCATAACAGTGGTAATGAGAGCCTGCCAGATACCGGAGGCCAGCAAGGCGGGATCCGGAGCCTGAGATCCGGAGAGATCCCGAAACACCGTTACCATGCCCAGCACCGTGCCGGTGAGTCCCAGAAGCGGCGCTATTACCGCGGCCAGTCTGATAAAACGCACCCGATGCGTAACCCGGCGGAAGGCCCGATCCGCAAAAAATGCCGCCAGCATTCTGAAATCCTCCCGTTCCCGGGGGTTTTCCTGAAAAATTTCCCGGAGAAAGAGAAGCCCGGGATTCCGGCCCTGATAGTCCGTAAGATCCTTAAGCCCCAGAGAGCCCGGAGGAGTCCCCTTCTCCAGCTTCCGAAACCCCCGAAAGGAGAGCTCCGTATAAAGGAGACACCACAGAGATACAAACAGCACGGCAAGGCCTAACAGGAGCAGCACGGGCCCCAGGGGCCCGGCCATGACAGCAAGGTCTTCCAAAATATTACCCTCCTTTTGCCCTGCGCTGCATCTGCAGCACTGCGATATTCCGTTTGTTCTCTTCCGTCCGGGGATGTCTCTGACCGCCCCGGCCCGGACTTCCGTACGGAGATCTTTCGCAAATTTAAGGACAGATACGAAAAACACAGCCCCGGCCGAGGCTGTGTTCCTGATTCTGAGACCGGCTTTGGCATGCCTGCTGCGGGTCTCTGACGTGACTAAATACAACCGGACATGACCAGGTCTTTTCCGAAAAACTCAGGCGAGCTCCCGATCCAGACTGGCGCTGACCTCGTTAACCGGCTTGGTGCCGTCAACCTTTACAAAGCGGCATTCCTTCCGGTCAGCCTTGGCGGTATAGAAAGCCACCAAGGGCTCGGTCTGATTGTGGTAAACCTCAAGGCGGCTTCTTACGGTGGCTTCCTCGTCATCCGGACGCACCACCAGATCCTCTCCGGTTACGTCATCCTTGCCGGGAACCTTAGGAGGATTGAATACCACGTGATAGGTACGGCCGGAAGCAAGATGCACCCTTCTGCCGCTCATGCGCTTGACAATTTCTTCGTCAGGAACGGAAATTTCCACCACGGCGTCAATGCCGATGCCGCTGGTATCAATGGCCTCAGCCTGAGGGATGGTGCGGGGAAAGCCGTCAAACAGGAAGCCGTTTTTGCAGTCGGGCTCTTTGATTCTGTCCTTTACCAGTCCGATAATGATATCATCGGAAACCAGCTGACCCCGATCCATCACCTCCTTGGCCTTGAGTCCCAGCGGAGTGCCGGCCTTGATGGCGGCTCTCAGCATGTCGCCGGTGGAGATCTGGGGAATATCATACTTTTTGGTAAGATACTGGGCCTGAGTTCCCTTACCGGCACCCGGAGCCCCGAGGAGAATAATGCGCATATTATTGTCATTCCTTCTGTTGTTTAGATCCCGAAAGAGAAAAAAGCGATCTGGCGCTCCGCGCTCTTCCTACAAATTCCGGAACTATGATACTACAAAATAAGGGGAAAGGCCTTACTTAATCCCCTCCCTGACAATTTTTTGCCATAAGCCGGCATTTTTGCTTTAAACAATTAATCCGGCTCTGCTAAAATGCCGGCATATCCGGCATCCCTGAGATCGGCGCCGGATCCGGTTTTATTTACAGAATAACAAAAGAATCATCACAGAAGAAAACTGCTGCATCATGATCCCTGAAAAACATCCCTGCTGTCTGTCCGCCGCGGAAACAGCAAAAGCCGCCGAGAGCATTACCGAACACAAGGCAAACCGCCCTTCCTGGCAGGCCTTCCTTATGGCGATAAACGCCGGAGCCTTTATCGCTCTGGCGTTTATGTTTTATACCACGGCTCTGGCGGACGGACACGGCAAGCTTGTGGGAGGACTCTGCTTCTCTCTCGGGCTGATGCTCTGCGTGCTCTTAAGCGGCGAGCTCTTCACCTCCTCCACCCTGACTCTGGTAGCCCGGGCTTCCGGACTTACCTCATGGCGGCAGCTCCTCAAAAACTGGGGCATCGTCTACTGCGGCAATCTGGCCGGAGGGCTTTTTGTGGTTTTTCTGGTGCTGCTGGCCCGGCAGTACGATGCCTTTCACGGTCAGTGGGGGCAGGTGGTTCTGGATACCTCTCTCCACAAGCTGTCCCATTTCCGGGAGGGAGAAAGCTGGTTTCGGGGTTTTCTGGAAACCATGACGCTGGGCATTTTCTGCAATATCATGGTCTGTCTGGCCGTCTGGCTGGGCTTTGCCGGAAAAACCCTCACCGACAAGATGCTGGCCATGATCTTCCCGGTGGGCATGTTTGTGGCCTCGGGCTTCGAGCACAGCATTGCCAATATGTTCATGATCCCCGCCGGCATCAGCATCGTGAACTTTGCCGAACCTTCATTCTGGAGCAATGCCGGCCTGGACATCGCCAAATATCAGGGGCTCACCGTGGATAATTTCATTGTAAGGAACCTGCTCCCCGTAACCATCGGCAACATTATCGGGGGCGGCATTTTTGTGGGTCTCTGGAACTGGTACCTTAACGTCCGGGCTGCCGGAAAAAAGACCCCGGACTGATTAATTCCCGCTCGTGGCAGCCGTCCTTAACGGGAAGCCCTGAGAGTTCAGCGATTTCTGAAAACAGGGATGCTCCTCAGGAGCCGCTCCTGGATCTTCCTCAGAAACAGGCTACATCAGCGGGTTAAGCTCTTCGGTTTTCAGAATAAAGGAAATCCCGGCCTTTTCAGCCTCAGGACTGTCCGCCCTGATGACAAAGTCATAGATAACCGTGCCGTTGTTTTTAAACACATAAACAGCCGTATGATCCGGACAGTGCATTTTTACTCCGCCGGCGTAGGGATATTCCGGCTTTTTTGCCCCCTTCGGCGCTGTCAGGCGTCCCGCCGGCACAACGCTGCCGCAGTGGTAGAGATTCTGCAGCCTGTCGGTTACAGATTCAATGGTATCGCCGTTAAGATACAGTCCAGTTTTCTCAAAGGTCACCACAGCCCCGGTTTCTTTATGGGCATAGGTGTAGGTCATATTGTCGGTATCATGGGACAGCGCTGTCCATTCCGGAAAATGCGTCTCCATGATCTCCGGAGTCAGGGGATCACTTCCGGCGATGCTCCGGGCGGTGAATCGCATTAACGGCAGAGCTCCGGATTTGGTGGGACGATAGAAGAAAACCCGGTACCAGGCGCCGGTGCCCTGATAATGGGCATCCTTCAGCACCTCCACAATCTCCCATTCCCCGCAGCCGCTGAGTTCGGATCCGCCTTCGGCAATGCCGCTGGCGCACCCGTGCATCAGGCTCACCTCCTTCATATATTCCGGAACTCTGGCGGAGTTCAGGGCGAATATCGACTCCATGCGGATCTCTCCCAGAGACTCCCGGGACATAAAAGCCTCGGCGCCGTCCCAGACCAGCGTCCAGCCGTCATTGTTAAAGCTCGGATTCTGAGCCAAAAGAACCCGCGGAAGAAATAAAGCCGCTAATGCCAGCCCTGTCCCCAAAATCCTCATAAAACCGCCTCGCATGATTTTTAAGGTAACGCTCCTTAAGCTGCATTGTTGTCAGAAAGCCGGATTAAGTATTTCCGTATTCCTGATAAATTCCCGTATCAGAAGATCGTGCAGCACCGCCTGCTTTTCCGCATTGTCTGCGGCATCACCGTCTTTACTGTCCTTGACACCGGCGGTGTCCTCATCCGCCGGTTTTTCTCCGGAAGGCTTCTGAGCCGTCTCCGCTTTGACCACTTCTTCGGGCAATGCCGGATCATTTGCCGGAGCTTCCTTTACGGCATCCTGAGCCTGCTCTCCCGGGCTTCCCTTGTCATCCGGAGCTTTTTCTTCGGCAAGGGAAATCTCCGTCTGAGAAGGCAGCTTTACCACGTAGTCATAAAAGATGCCGCCGCCGTTATCAGCCACGTAAATTCTGGTGTTGTTCAGACATTCCATGGCATAGAGTCCGGCATAGGGATTTTTGATGTCATGCCTTTTCCCGTTAGCTTCCTCGCTGTCCGTTTTATAAAAGGTATCCGGCACCGGTTCTGCTTTGCCGCAGCCGTAGCGCTTTCCCAGTCTCATGGAAACATTGTGAACCGTATCGCCTGCGATAATATATCCGGCATTCTCAAAGATAATCCTCATGCCGGTCTTGTCATGACTGAAGGTATAGGAACAGTAGCCCGGTCTTATGACATGGTATTCCCAGTAGTTGATCTCGTCGTAATCCTCCCCCAGCTTTTCCATCCGGGCCTGCTCATCCCTGATAATGCTCTCCCAGGGGGCGGGTTCCTCTGTCCAGCCGGTGAGAAGATCCCGAAAGCCCGCAAAGCTGCCTTCCCGCACTCCGGAAAGACTGGCAACCACAAAATTCAGCTTGTCGAGAGAGGTTTTATCCTTCGGCCCCAGATAGAAAACTCCCGTCTGGTCATCCTCTCCGAAGATTCTGGAGCTCTGCACCGCCTCGATAACGCTGAAGCCCCGGCAATTCTCAGCTCTGATAAAGGATTCCTTTTCCACCACCTGGCATTTCTCAGTCTCCTCCATCCGGTGCAGAAAACGATAGGCATCAAGATATTCCCTTTGTTCAATCATGATGGTGCCGTACTCATCATGCTTCATAAAAACCGTGCCGTCGTCTCGGTAAAAGCTCCATCCGCTGTCAGAAACTGCCTGAACCCCGCCGGAAGACAGCATAAAAAGCAAGGCTGAACACAAGGCACCAGAACCGTATCTCACAAGCACCTCCCCAGGCATAACGAAACAGACACCACAGAATCATTGCCTCTCATTTTATCCGTCTTTTGTCAGCTCATAAATAAAGACCGCATCCCCGAGAGTCAGATTAGTAGCAAGGTCACAAAGTAAATCATGAAATGGGCCGTCGCTCCCCGCCGCCTCGGAAAAAACCTTATGCCGCCTTGTGTTCGCGGCCTGAAAAGCACTGCCTGGGCCGCTCCCTGATACAGAACCGGATTCTGTCCGCAGCGCGAATCCCGTCTCAAGTCATCATCGTAAAAACGGTGGCTCTTCACACAATCTTGCAAATTGTTACAGATTGTGTCTCAGGGAAACTTATCCCGGGAATTCATGTCATAATTATCAGCAGTAAGAGATTTTGAGCCTCGAGCTCCGGGCCCGTACCGGGGAATTTCAGGCTTTCCGAACATCACTCCCCGCAACAACTGGAGGAATGAAAAATGCGTAAGTTTTTATATATGGCAGCCCTGCTGTGCGGACTTATGGCCGCTCCCTCGGCATTTGCCAATGTTTATCTGTGCACCGGCCCCTTCTGCGCCGTAGCGCCTGCCCCGATTCCGCCTGCTCCGGTGGTTTACTGGCATCGTCCGCCGCCCCCGCCGCCGCCGTACTACCACTACCACCGCGGCTGGCACCATCCGCCTCCCCCGCCCCATCATTACCATCATCACGGGCCGCATCATGGGGGGCCGCACCACCATGGCGGACACGGGCCGAGATGGCGCTAAAAGGGTTCTGAAACCTTATCGGGCGGAACTTTAATAAGAACACGGGATTAGCTTAAAGGCAGCTATCAATGATGGCTGCCTTTTTTTGTCAGCGTTTCGGCAGCGCCTTCCCCCTGTTAACAACTATACATATGCCGGCCTGCTCAGGAACATCACGGCAGACAACCCCGCCAAAAGGCAGCAAAAAACTCACTTTTGGCGGGTTTGTCCTCTCTTACAGGAATAGATCCTCACCGGTTACCACGGAAGCCAGATTACAGGCATAGGAGTTTTGCAGCACGCCGCAAGGAGCAATCAGGGTCAGATGAATGGTGTCTTTGCTTCCGGAGACGCGCTGATAATCCGACCGTTTGCGGCGCATTGCTTCATCTGAAGCTTTGGTGATGAGATACTCATCCTCTGAATATTTCATTTCGATAAGGTTGCTGATGCGATCCGCCCGTTTAAGAACAAGATCAATTTGCGATCCGTAAATGCCCTCCGCAAGATTTTCGGGAACCGAAAAAGAAAACTCTTCCGTCAGCACCGCGCCGATTCCCAGGGCGTTTTTGATATTTTGGGTGTGAAGCCGGGAGACTATTTCAAAGGCCAGATCCTGCCACCGGCTGGTTTCAGGGGTATTTGCTCGCTCCATCCGGAATTCCGTATCTCCGGGACGGGGTTCCAGGAAGTGATAATAGAAGAGGATGAAGGGATCAATCAGCCGGTAAACCCGTTCCTTTCGCTCTCCATAGGACGTGCATTCCCGGATGAAATCGCAGTTCTCCAGATCACGCAGTATTTTTGATGCTCCCCCGGCGCTGGTTAATCCCACGGCCTTAAGTATTTCGTTTCTCGTCATGATTTTCTTTTGAGAAAGGGTCGCAACGATTTTTTGAAAGATTTCCGGCTTCCTGAATAGTGAACCAAAGAGACCGGAGCATTCATTTTTCAGTAAGGCTCCCCGCCGGAAAAAGAGATAGTCAAGATACTGATCGATTGACATCCCCTTTTTCAGACGGCTCCAATAATACGGAATCCCTCCCAGGGCCATATACCCTTTCAGAATTTGCCGGCGATTCAGGGAGACTCCCAGAGAACGCGTATATTCCTCCGCCTCGCATAGCTGAAACGGTTCCAGATGGATGCTGAGGGTCAGACGGTTATATAACCCGCCTATGTTATGCATTACATGATCGATAACCCAGGAGGGAGAGGAACTGCATATCAGGAGAATCACGTCTTTCCGGGCAGAGGCGAAGGCATTCCAGAAATGCTCCAATGCCGGGATGAGATCACTGCGGGGAGTATCCATCCAGGAAAGTTCATCCAGAAACAGGAGCTTTTTCTCTGCCGTGCTCTGTTCCACAACCATTTCCAGCAGATCAAAAGCCTCCAGCCAGTTTTTCGGGCAGCGGCGCCTCGAGCTTAGTCCGGCTTTTCGGAGGGATTTGAAGAAAACGGAAAGCTGCTCCTTTCTGGAAAGATTGCAGTACCCGGTATGGACGAAGGAAAACCGCTCGGAAAACAATTTCCGAATGAGATATGTTTTTCCGACCCCGCGGCGGCCATAAACCGCGATAAACTGCGATTCCTGTTTGCATAACGCCTGGTTCAACAGCTTTTGTTCTTCTTTTCTGGCGATCAGAGTCATTATCTTCCTCCTGGCACTCAATCAAACTCGCCAAAACAGAGTGATTTCGTAACTTTTGGCGAGTTTGATTAAATGCGCTGAACACGGATTTCTTAACAGGATATTCCGATATTTCAAGCTGACAAGAAACGCATTGATGATTTGAGGTTTCAGAGGCGGAAAGTATTCACCTTGCAAGATAACTCTCATGAGCCGGCTTCGATCCGGAGATCTTGGCCATGACGGAGGCTATGGCGGCTGGCACGCTGCGGTATACTGGTTTTCCGGTTCAAGGATGGATCTGAGTTTGTGGAATAAGATAAGGAAAAACAGGCTAATAAGACACATCAGATCATCTTTTAGAGGTACTTGGTTTTTATTTTTTACACGGCTCACATTTTGCACTTGTTTGACAAAATTTACTTGACTAAATCAGAAGATAATTTATTCTATTAACAAATATTTCATAACTTGAGGTACATAATATGTCTTCTCATCACCTTGAAGAATTTCCTAAATACGAGAGAGATCCAAAAGATAAGTACATTCTGATCAAAACGAGCAATGTTGCAATTGAGAATTCCAGAAAGGAATATCCCGAAGCATCGGAAGAAGAACTTATCTACCATGCTGTAAGGGGCGAATGGAAACTAAATCTTACCAACGCTGAGAAGTATCGCTATGTTGTCGGCACAATTAACGGCATCGTCGTAGGTTGCTATCAAAATTGCAAATGGAAAAAGAATGCTTCGGGAAAGCGAGTTCTTTTTGAAGGCGAAAAGGCTAATGATGAATTTTCCAAGAAATATCTCGGGAAAAGAATTCCTGATGAATTCCGACGGAAAGGAGCTGCAAACCCCTGCTGGTACGTAAAAGGGGAAGGTTAAAAGATAATTCCTCACGAGGTAACCGATATTAAAGCCTTTAGAGCCTGTACAAGCTCTGAAGGTTTTTTCGTACTAGCACCAGGATTTCACTCTCAAAATACCACCCCCAATAAAGGCCTTGCCGCCATGAAGGCAGCAGCTCCGCTCAGAGATATCCTTCGCCGCCACCCTCCGCAACATCTGCCACGCAAATTCCCTAACCATTCTCACCAAAAAACAAAAAGGCCGGAATATTTCATCCGGCCCATCTCTTGCTGTTCAGAAATGTCGGAAAGAATACCCCTCCCGGCATATCCTCAATTACTTGTTAAGGAGGAGGGAGTTCACCAGCTTCACATATCTGGCCGGCTCCTTAAGCGCACCCTGGTCAGCCAGAATGGCTTCGTCAAGAATCAGCTGAGCCCAGTCCTTGAAGCGGTTCTCATCGGTCTCGGCAGCCAGGTGCTTAACCAGATCGTGATCCAGGTTGATCTCCAGAGTGTACTTCTCATCCGGAAGAGTCTGGCCGCTGGCCTCCAGAATGCGGCGCATCTGGGCGGTCATCATCTGGTTGCCCTGACCGATAACGCAGCTGGGGGTATCGGTAAGACGATTGGTAACCTTAACATCGGTAACCTGCTCGCCCAGAGCTTCCTTAACCTTCTTCAGGAAATCCTCGTTTTCCTTGGCCTGGTTTTCCTGCTTTTCCTTTTCTTCCTTGTCCTCGAGATCGCCGAGATCCAGATCGGAAGCGGTTACGGAAACAAACTTCTTTTCCTTGTATTCGGTAACCTGGTTCATTACCCATTCGTCAACCCGCTCAGTCATGAGGAGCACTTCGATGCCCTTCTTCTTGAAGGTTTCCAGATAGGGGCTGGAAGCGGCAGCGGCATAGGTGGAGGCAGTCAGGAAGTAAATGTTCTTCTGCTTCTCCGGCATGCGGGAAATGTAATCCTGCAGGGAGACATTCTGCTCGCTGTTGTCATTGTGGGTGGAGGCATAACGCATGAGATCAAAAATCTCTTCGCGGTTGTCATAATCCTCTACCAGGCCTTCCTTCATTACAGAGCCGTATTCCTTCCAGAAGGTCTTGTAGTTGTCCTGGTTTTCATCCTTGGCCATCTTGCCGATCATCTGCAGAGCTTTCTTGGTGCAGCCGGACTTCAGCTTGGAGGTAAGCTTGCTGTCCTGCAGAATTTCACGGGAAACGTTAAGCGGAAGATCGTTGGAATCCAGAACGCCCTTTACAAATCTGAGATAGCCCGGCATAAACTGCTCGGCGTCATCCATGATGAACACGCGCTGCACATAAAGCTTAAGGCCGTGCTTCTGCTCGCGGTTGAAGAGATCCCAGGGAGCGTGCTTGGGAACATAAAGCAGGGAGGTATATTCCTGCGCGCCTTCTACGTGATTGTGAGCCCAGGTCAGCGGGTCATCCCAGTCATGAGAGATGTGCTTGTAGAATTCCTTGTACTCGTCATCGGTGATATCCTTGGCGGAACGGATCCAGAGAGCCTTGGCCTCGTTGATCTGCTTCCACTCGGTATATTCGGCGGTTTCTTCCTTCTTGTCCTCGGCCTTTTCCTCGGCGTTGTCTTCTGCCTTGTCCTCAGCCTTGTCATCGTCCTTCTTCTCGGGCTTGACGGTTTCCAGCATTTCCACCGGAACGGAAATATGATCGGAGTACTTGGTTACGGCATTGCGCAGAGTCCAGTCCTCCAGGTATTCCTTGTCATCTTCCTTCAGGGAAAGAATAACATCGGTGCCGCGGTCAGCCTTGGTAACGGTGCTTACGGTATACTCGCCGGTGCCGTCAGACTCCCAGCACACCGCCTGATCCGGAGCAGCTCCGGCAGCGCGGCTGATAACGGTAACCTTGTCGGCAACGATAAAGGAAGAATAGAAGCCTACGCCGAACTGGCCGATAAGCTGGGAATCCTTAGCCTGATCGCCGGAAAGATTCTTGAAGAAGTCAGCGGTGCCGGACTTGGCAATGGTGCCCAGGTGCTCGCAGATCTGATCGCGGGTCATGCCGATGCCGTTATCGGAAATGGTCAGGGTCTTCTTTTCCTTGTCAGCGGAAAGACGAATGTGCAGATTGGAATCATCGCCGTATACCGACTGATCCTGAACAGCGGCGAAGCGCAGCTTGTCAATGGCATCGGAGGCATTGGAAATAAGTTCCCGGAGAAAAACCTCCTTGTTGGAATAGAGGCTGTTGGCCAAAAGGTTAAGAAGCTGCTTTACTTCTGTCTGAAAACCACGCTTTTCAGTATTTTCTGTCATTTTTCATACTCCCAAAATACATATCCCTGGCGGTATCGCTGTTGTCCGCATGCCGGAGCAGGGGCTCTGTCTGTTGTTTCTGCATCATAAATAGGGACGGTTTTCATAAATTCAAGAACATTTTCAGGGAGGGCTTATCTCCGCCCAGAAAATGAAAAGCCCCGGAATCCGGGGCCCCTTACTTGAAAATCTCAGTCCTTACTCCAGAACCTCCTGAAGCTGCTTGCGGTTTTCCAGACGATACTTCTTGATGTACCACACCAGCGCAATCAGACTTCCTCCCAGGATCATGAAGAAAAGCCCCGTATTAAGCTTGTCCCAGAAGTATTCAAAAAACTTGGTATAGAGCTCAATGCAGAGGAAGGTGATGCCGAAGCCGATAAACCGGTTGCTTTCCAGCTTTAAGCCTCCGACAAACGAAGCCGCTCCGGCTCCCGCAAAAAGAATCGACCAGGCCAGAAGCTCGCCTAATGAGGCCCGCCCTTCTCCGGCGCCCCAGATGGACAGAATCCACAGGGGGATAAAAATGCACAAAAGCCCCCATACCTGAGTTACGCCGTGCACTTCCCGGGATTTCAGCATATCTGCCGACGGCGGAAACAGGGAAATCCCGGTCAAAACGATCCCGTATGCCAGGGAGACCAGGGGCTGCGAGTCCATAAGCCAGTAGCCGCCCCAGGAGTAGCCGCTTTTCACCCCCAGCCACGAGCTCATAGCCGCCAGGGCAAAAAGCCAGGACAGGGATGATTTGCCATACCAGCCCACGAGACCGTAAATCATGCAGGCCGGCAGGAAAAGCCAGTGCACGGTTTTCTCAGTCATGTCCAGAGCCAGTCCCACCTGCGAAAACCCCAGAGAAATGAGAACGCAGCCCAGGAACAGAAGAACGCTGTAGGTTTTAATATGGGGATGATCCCGGAGCCGGAGCCGAAAACCGAAGTAAATAAGAAGTCCAGCAGACACAAAGGCGGAAAACGCCCGCAATGACGCCGGAGCATTTGACATAAGCGCCACGATAACGTCACTGGCCAAAAGCGTAATAAGCCCCGCCACCAGGCACAGTCCGGCAAGCCAGACCGCATGAAACGCCAGCCGTGTCCAATCAAATTCCGCCACTACGGAATCATTCAGACTGTCATACTGCTCCTGAGAGAGATAGCCCTCCTCCTTCCAGAAATCAAGAGCATCATGCACCGCCCGGGCTCGTCTCCTGCCAACATGGTATTTATTCATCGATTACTCTCCTGCTCCTTTGCTGTTGCTGCCGCGGCTGTTATTGATACCGTCAGCGCTCTGCGGCTTATGCTGATTTTACCGCCGCCACCGGAACTCTGCCACTTCCGCAAATCTCAGAGAGGCCGTCTTCCGGCCAGGGAACGCATCAGCGTGGAACCGTCAATGGCATCCAGTTCTCCCCCCATGGGAATGCCCCGGGCGATCTGGGATACCGGGATCTGATACTTGGCAGCAATATGACCGATAAAATGCGCCGTGGCATCGCCCTCCACCGTGGGATTGGTGGCCAGGATAATCTCCTTATAGCGGTATTTGTCAAT
>NZ_JBGVBR010000087.1:0-4793 GCF_045225735.1 Succinimonas sp.
GCCGGTTTTCAGTACTGCGGTTTCGCGCGCCGGCAGGGGGTTCAGTTATTATCACAATGTACAAGAGTTTTCAGGATTGCAAAAGGGGAGTTTTCTAATTTTTCCGCATCATCTTGTTTTTTGTGATCCTGATATTCCTTTTTTGCAAAGTTAAGTTTTTTCGTCTCATTGGCGATCCGGGCGCGCTCCTGCATCTCCGGAGACAGGGGCCAGCCCCCCAGCTCCTGATAACGGTTCATGAGCCAGCAGAAAAGATCCGTCTCGATTTCCGCATCGTATTCGGCCCCGTGCGCCCGAGCGGTGTCGAATTCCAGTCCGGCGGTTTCCACGGCCACCCGGAGCACGGACTGACCGAGAAGCACCATGGAGAGGGTGGCGAGATCAATCACCGAAAAGGGATGGAAGGGGCATTTTTTGGGATCAACGCGCTGGGCTGCGGCCATGACGAAGCTGTGATCAAAGTGGCCGTTCTGGCCCACCAGAATACAGCGGGTGCAATTGGCCGCCTTGGCTTTTTTGGACAGGGTTTTGAACAGGGGCTTCAGAAAGGCTTCCTCGGTAAGGGCATGCCGGTTAACGTCGTAGGGGTCAACTCCCAGAAAATCCAGATTGGACTTTTCCATATTGGCTCCGGCGAAGGGGAGAATATTGGCATGAAAGCTTTCGTCCCGGACCAGCTGTCCCTGGTCATTGAAGGTTACGGTGCAGGCGGCGAGCTCGATAAGAGCGTCGGTGGCCGGATTGAAGCCGGCGGTTTCCACGTCCACAATGACGGGGAAAAAGCCCCGGAAGCGTTCGGAGATGGCATTCTGAGGCTCTGCCGCTATTGGAGCTTCTTCCGGTTTATGCGGGGTCTGGGAGGAATCCATGGTGATCCTTAGATTATAAGAGGATGAATTTATGCTGCCGGGAGTTCCGGCGGTGTCTGTCATTTTTTCAGCCGCTAATTTTATCACAGAGACCGGAGATCGGGGCGGCTTTTATCCCGGGGAGCGGGAAAGGGCCGGCCGCCGGCCTCTTTGTTCCGGCGCGCGGCGGTTTCAGGCCGGTAATCCCGGGGAGATGCCGTTATCCCCCGATTGCTGTGGTAAACTCTTATCAGGCATCATGACGGGATCGGAACAGATGAGATTGCAGACGGCACGGATCTTGCTTAAAACAGCAGAGAATCACCATCTGATACCCGGGAATGACACTTTTCCGGCGGCGGGGTATAACAATGAAAACACGTCCAGATTATGCGGGCTTTCTGTGCGGGGGGCTCCTTTGGGTTCTGACCGGAACGGCCGGAGCCGTGACCTTTGTGAACGGCGATACGGCAAATCCGGTCTGGTCGGTGGAAAACACTCCGGCAAAATGCGTCCTCTCCCAGAAGGTTCCGGGGTGGGGCAAGGCAGAATTTATCATGCGATCCGGGAAGGATCGTTTTCTGGAGCTGACCCTGGATCCGGTAAAGCCGTTTTCCCGCAAAAACCTCATGACCTTCCGGGAGGAGGCTCCGGAGTGGCGGCCCGGCGTCCGGGACAAAGACTACGGCATGGTGAAGATCTACCGGGATTTTCCGGGGTATCTCCGGGGCGAGCAGGCTTGGTACGCGCTGTCCTCCCTGGAAAAGGGCTTTCATGCTTCCTTTGTCTACCGGGATGATCAGTATTACCGGAATGAGGATATCCGGGTGCTTCTGAGTCCCTATGAGTTCGGCAAGCACTATCTGGATTTTCAGGAATGCCAGCTCGGCCTTCTGGATTACGGGCTCCGGGATGTCCGCAGGATCACGGCGCATTTTGATGGCAAGACCCAGAAGCTTACCCCGCATTCCCGGGAACAGCTGAACCGGCTCCGGGAGTATCTTAAATCCGATCCCGACATCTGGAAAAGCGTGGTGATTTCGGTATTCACCGACAGCACCGGCACGGATGCGGACAATCAGAAGCTCACCGAAGCTCAGGCCGGGGTGGTGGCGGGCTTCCTGAAGGAGGGCGGTCTTCCCGAGGAAAAAATCATTACCCGCTCCTTCGGCGAAACGCACCAGGGAGTTCTGAACGAAATCGAACCGGATCGCAAGGCTAACCGCCGGGTGATCGTGGAGGTGCGGACGGATTTTGACGAGTTCTGAGAAGAGGGCCGCTTTCCGGGAGCTGCCTCAGGGGCCGCGAGTCTCGGGGCGGCGCTTCCGGATCCGTTCCGAGGGGCGGTGCCGCCCCGCTTCTTTTCTTCATCATTCACTAACTCATTCATTCATTCTTCCTTCCTTCCTTATTCGTTTTCATTCTTCTTCATCCGTTCTTTTCCAGTCATTATGTTTCATTCATCATCCTTCGTCTCTTAATTTCCTTTATGGTTCCGCAGTTCCCCAAACCATCTTATGAAAGCCATCTTCCTTCCCCGTCTGTCTGCCTCACGTTATCGTGTGACAGTTTTTTATGATATTCGTCTCAGATTTATTACCAAATAGAAGATATTGCTGACAGTTGTGGACGGGATGATGTATACTTCAGACAGTGTTTGTCTCCGGCAGCGGACATGATTCCCTGAGATGCGCCGGAGGAGTGTTACCTTAGACGGCTTTTTATGTACGGAGAGCTTTAATGAAACTTGCAACAGCGCTTTCAGAGAGAGCAGATTTACAAAAAAAGATTGAGGAGCTTTCGGATCGTCTCGACAACAATGCCAAGGTGCAGGAGGGCGATGAGCCGGCCGAGGATCCCCGGGGGCTTATAAAGGAGCTGGACAGCGCTCTGATAAGGCTTGAGGAGCTCATTTACCGGATCAACAATACCAATAACCGCACCGCCTGCGGCGATGTTACCATTACCCAGCTCATGGCCAGACGGGACTGCCTGAAAGAGCGGCTCCGCGTTATGCGTGATTTCCTGAATGCCTGCAGCCAGAAGGTAAACCGCTATGCCAAGACCGAGATCCGGATCCGGAGCGCCGTGAATGTTCCCGAACTCCAGAAGGAGGTGGATGCCTATGCGAAGCAGCTCCGGGAAACCGATGAAAAGATCCAGGAGCTGAACTGGACGACTGAGCTTATCTGACAAATGACTTGGTAGTCTGATCGGGCGGGTATGATCTCTTTGCGACTGAGAATGAATCGCACCTTCATCCTGCTCAGGGCGTATGCTGAGGCGCATACAGGAGGTTCGAATCCTTCGTTTTACAATGCATTGCCTCTGTACTGTTACATGGGATTGTAAAACGCACTTTTCATATTTACTACCTAATACCGACGATCAGACGAGGGCGGGTACGGGGATTTCATTTCTCAGGTTTTGCCGGCAATCTATTTGCCGATAGCCGGCAAAGCTCCGGAGGGACGTTGGCGGTCAGCGTTTTTTTCTGATCCGCCCTCCCGGAGATCTTTCATTTTATTCCGGTCTTATCGGGCCTTTTCCTGTTATTTCCAGTCTTTTTGTTTCAGACATTTTCCATGACATTCCGGCGGGTTCGCATTAGCGTCATTTGGGAGCAATCTTTGAATTTCAGCGTGTTTAATAAGCTGTCTGTTGTCTTTTTGACAGCATGTTCCGTATACTATCCCTGTTAAAATATATTTTACATTGCGGATGAGGGAATTTAACAGGCACTGCAATGATGCGGATACCGTTATTTCAGAAGCTGATTACTCGTTGCGGCAGCCGGATCGGGGTAGAATATGAAAAAGGAATTCTCTGTCAGATACTGTTTTTAATCTCGTGTCAGGCAATCATTCCCGATGGTTATAAAAGGTCTGTAACTATACTCCCGTTATCCTGGGAATAACAGTGAAACAGATGATACATGTACTGCCTTTGTGAATATTTCTCACATAAACACGCTGCCGGAACAGATACGTTTATGGGCATTTCGATTAATGCCTTGCGAATTAAGGGATTTGTTATATCTGCGGAGTTATTAAAATGGGTAAACCGATATTAACGCTGAAAGACTTAAAGAAACTGCCGTATGCTACTACTTCGTTCAGTGTCATACGTGAAAAAAACAAAGTTTATGTCGATAAAACAGCAATGATAGTCAGACTTGCAGAAATCGAGGATGCGCCGATTTTTCTTTCAAAACCCCGCAGATTCGGGAAATCGCTTTTGGTATCGACCTTTAAAGCATTGTTTTCCAGCGGACTTCAGGATTTTAAAGGTCTTGATATTGATACCGGCGAGGAGAAATGGACTGACAAAACCTATAAGGTGATACGCCTGGATTTTTCTAAGTATGCTGCTTTTGATTCGAATCGTTTCAAGAAGTATCTCTCCCTTGATTTAGCGGACGCATTTTCTGATATAAAGAAGATAAATCCCAAGGATGATGACGGTACATACTATGATCCCGCATACATTCTTAATCTTGGAGTTAAGGACGCTGATTCCAAAAGCATTGTTCTCCTTATCGACGAATATGACAGTCCGGTATCTCATCATCTGAACAACAAGGAAGATACGGACGAAATCATGACTGTTCTCAAAACGTTTTTTGCTAACGTTAAATCATATGAGGAGAAGTTCCGTTTTGTTTTCATAACCGGTATTACCAGAGTGGCGGACATCAGCCTGTTTTCAGTGTTCAACAATCTTAAGGATATCAGCTGCCACAAAAAGTATGCCACGCTGCTGGGCATCACTGATGAAGAGCTCAGGCGCTATTTTGACCCCTATGTGCGTAATGCCGCCGCCGTGCTTGACATGAGCGTTTCCGAGGTTTACGACCGTATGAAGTCCCTGTATGACGGCTTTCAGTTTTCCATAGAAAATGAAACGACTGTATACAATCCCTGGTCAGTTCTTTCGTTTCTCTCA